>NZ_JAFIBZ010000030.1:0-57691 GCF_017832375.1 Methylocaldum sp. RMAD-M
TCCGCCCGCCGAAAACGCGAGCCAATCCGCGCATGCAGTGCGGTCAGCTCCGCGTCCCACTGTCGTATCGAGTCTTGCATGGCAGTCTCCTCAGTCGATTACCATGCTTGTTAGACCTAAATAAATGCGGCTGTAGTACTAAGCCATGGCAGGTTCCGCGGTAGATTTTGGCTGAGAGACTTCCTTGAGCACTTCCGCCGTCTGCTGGGTCGGGGCACGCCGGGCGATATCCGCCTGGGAAACCATTCCGCAGCAGCGCCCGCTTCGATCGGCTACCGGCACACGCCGGATTCGATGTTCTTCCATCACCTTGCAGCAGTCTTCCAGCGAAGTTTCGGGTGTAACCGTCACGCACGGGGTGGACATGCATTCCCGTGCGGTCATGCCCATTGGATTCTTGCCCTGAGCCAAGCTGCGGCAGACGATATCGCGATCGGTGACGACGCCGACCAGCCGCATCGATTCCTCGTTCTCGACGACCGGTATCTCGCCGCAGTCGTGCCGTACCATCAGTCGTGCGATAGCTTCCAAATGGGTGTCCGGGGTACAGCAGACTGGGTTGGGGGTCATGATTTCTCTTACTTCCATGGGGTTTCCCTCCGTTCTCGGATTTTCATCATGCTGACGATCAAGAACCGCCTGCTTGCGGTCCGTAACAGTGGGACAGGGCGAGCCGACGAAGGTTCGGCACGCGTCGGCAGTTTGGGAGCGATCGGCCCCTCACGAGTGAAAGGGTTTTGAGGCGCGTCTCCGGCGCCCGACGGCCTCTTCCAATTGCTCGGGCGAGGACGGTTCGGCGCCGTTCGAGCATTCGGCATTCATCGGTGGGTTGAACGGAGCAGACCTGGAACGGGAAGCGGAGCCGAAATGATAATGACGAGGGGGCGTGATCAGCGGATTTCTACCCTGCAATCTTTCGACGAGACCTAGGAGACGGTTAAGTCTGGCGCGGTTTCCCTGGGGATCGAGATAGATCATGTCGGCTGCATCCAATAAGCGTTGAATCAATTCCGGATGGTGGCACAGGCGATATTTTCTAGTCGCCATCGTTTCCCTCTGATTTCAAGATCTCATGTAAAAAACTGGCACCTAGTCTCTAGGTGCCGTCGATATTCGGAATTTCGGCTAGAAGGAGACCCACTCTGGTCGGAGGGGCTAGGAAAAGTTAAGGAAGCTCTGAACAAGTGGATTCCGTTCATGCCCTTCGACTTGGCTCAGGACAGGCCTGTCGAAGGACTTAATCAGAGCTTCCTTAACCTCTGCGGGGCTCCGACTTTCCGCCGAAGAACACTTGTGTGAGGAAGGTTCCCACGCCGGCATATTCGGGATAGCGACCGCGCCATGGGGGCTGCACCGGATGGTCAACCGTCACTGTCGATCTAGGCGTGAACCAACAGTAACACTTTCAATTTGAAATGAATTTGACATCAGTCACGAAATCTCCGTTTGACCGCCGCCATTAGCGGAGATCTACGTAAGAGCTCGCACGTATTTTTTTCGGCCGAAGCTCGGCGCTTAAATAAATCGCACTCGAAAGGGCGGTAGGGAAGCGGCATTCGAGCACAGAAATAGGGATGTCGCGTCGCCCCCCAGGAAGGGATAGGCCGACATCCCGCTAATTCATGTTACCACTGGCAACTGACCCGGCTAGCGGAAAAGCGAAGGGTTAAGGTTTTTATATTTCGATGGCAAAAAAGGCCGGCGGCGCGATGGCGCAGATCGGCCTTTTTTATGCGTTGATCTTTGTCGGCCGGGATAACGGCCGGCTTCCAGGCCGAAGCGGTTTTTAGTACCGGCGTCCACCCCCGAAACCACCGCGACCACCGCCAAAGCCGCCGCCGGATCTTTCCTCTCGCGGACGCGCTTCGTTGACGGTCAGACTGCGCCCGTCGACATCTTTGCCGTTCAGGGCGGAAATGGCGGCCTGAGCCTCTTGGTCGTTGCTCATTTCAACGAATCCGAAGCCTTTGGAGCGGCCGGTGTCGCGGTCCATGATGACATTCGCGGAGTCCACCGCGCCGTGCGTGGCGAACATCTCTTCGAGATCGCGGCTGCTCACGGTGTAGCTCAGATTGCCGACGTACAATTTCTTGCTCATAAAAAACTCCTAAAAGGAAAAATAAAAAATCAAAAGGATGGCTGCCGATACGGTCGATCAGCCGTTAAACGACGCCTTTTGCCGCCGCTTCGCCCACGGGGACGCTCTTCGCTGATACGAAGACAGTTGCCGCGCTGGGCGTACCTTTTCAGGACACTGATCGCGGCGCGGGCCTCGCGGCCCTTGATTTCAACGAGGCCGAAACCGGGGCAGCGGCCGCCGGAAGTGAGCCTTGCCAGTTCCATAGCCCGCACTCGGCGGTGCTGGCCGAACAAACCGGTGAATTCGTTTTCGGTGAAGTCGGACGGCGAATCGCCGGCATAGATTCCCTGCATTAATCGGTCTCCTCTCGGTAGCGCTCAGCGAGGTATCAAAGTGCGCGGCGAGGCGGGTTTGCAGTGCGATGGCGCGTATTCGCGCGGGCATTTGGACGCGGCATGGGCTTCGGCGGCGTGCGCGGAACCGCCTGCTCTGTCGTCATGGTCGACAGGATTTCTTCCGGCACCGGGTGGGCGGGCAATCGCCGACCGAGCAGGCGCTCGATGTCCCGCAACTGCGGAGCCTCATCCCTGCATACGAGCGAAACCGCGGCGCCGTCCGCGCCCGCACGGCCGGTGCGGCCAATGCGGTGCACGTAATCCTCGGGAACGTGCGGGAGTTCGTAGTTGACCACATGGGGAAGCTGCTGAATGTCCAGGCCGCGGGCGGCGATGTCGGTGGCCACCAGAATCTGCACGCGGTCCGCCTTGAAATCGGCCAGAGCCTGGGTCCTCGCGGACTGGCTCTTGTTTCCGTGAATCACCGCGACGCGAAAACCATCCCGGTCGAGCTGCTCCGCCAACTTGTTGGCGCCGTGCTTGGTTCGAGTGAAGACCAGGGTCTGACCCCAGCGCCCGCTGGTGAGAAGATGAGCGAGCAATACCTGCTTTCCCGTCTTCGGCACGTGATAGATCGACTGACTGACCATCTCGGCCGGCGCATTGCGCGGTGCCACCTCGATGCTCAGAGGCTGATGCAGGAGCCTCGCCGCAAGCGTGCGGATGTCATCGGAGAAAGTTGCGGAAAACAAGAGGTTCTGGCGGACTTTCGGCAGTAATCCCAGGATACGCCTGATGTCATGGATGAACCCCATGTCGAGCATGCGGTCGGCCTCGTCCAGCACGAGATACTCGATTCCGGCGAGGTTTGCGTGTTGCTGAGCTATGAGGTCCAGCAGACGTCCGGGGGTAGCGATCAGAAGATCGGCGCCCCGGCGCAGAGCGGCCACCTGCGGCTGAAACCCTACGCCGCCGAAAATTACCGCCGTCCGGATCCCGGTGTATCGGCCATAGATGCGCACGCTTTCGCTGACCTGCGCGGCCAATTCGCGGGTAGGCACCAGAACCAGCGCTCTAGGGGAGCGGTCCGGTCGATGATGGGTTCCGCTGCTTTCCGTCAAACGCTGCAGCAAAGGCAGGGTGAAGGCGGCAGTCTTGCCGGTTCCGGTTTGGGCCGCGGCGAGCAAGTCCCGGCCGTCGAGTACGGCGGGAATCGCCTGGGCTTGAATAGGCGTGGGGGCCGCATAGCCTTGTTCGGCCACGGCGCGCAAAAGGGCCTTGGAAAGCCCCAGAGAAGTAAAAGCCATTATCTTTTTTTCCTGGCTCTGGCCTGCCGCGTGAAACGCACGGCACCGGTTGAGCGTGAGCGATTGGGTTGAGGTGACCACAGGGTCGTCCGAAACGGACGCACCGCGTGCGGTTTGCAGGAGGAGGCGGGATTAACAGGTGCCTCGCGGCATGGACTGAGTGGGAAATTCCGTATCCTCGTGGCGAAGACCGGTCTTCAGCCGCGACAAACTAGCGTCAGGATACGCGCATTCTTCGGAATAACCTAATTAAATTTATTTCGCCCGTCTTCTGGACATTTCTCCGCCGAAAGCGCACTGTTCTAAGACCAAGGACAATTCGTACAGGAATGCTAGGGATCATTCGGAATGCCTTGGGCAAGCCTCCTCGGGCAGGCTGATGGCGAACCAAACTTCAGAGGTCGAGATGCTATCCACGAGTTCAACACCCTGCGATTCTTCTCTCACGGCCAGCAACTTCCAACAAACCTGCGGGTTTTGCGGCTGCGTGTTCCGTGTGGAAATCACGTGGCGAATATCCTATTCATATTCCTCCAAGGCCCTTCAGGACACACAAACTTATTCCTGCCCGGAGTGCCGGAGGGATTCCCAAATCAAAACGTCTACGGAGCCGCGTGTGAGCTTGATTTCAAGACGCACCGATGGCCGCAAGGGTCCCTGTCCGCTTAAATAAGGAGCTCAGCGCAAGACCGATGTATCTTTCGGCGGGTATCGGCGCCGGTTCCAGAGTGAAAACCCCATGAAGTTCTACGACTTGAGCCGACGCATGTGCGAGTGGGAGCGTCTCGACGAATGGCGCGGAAAGATACGAGCCATCCTCGCGAAAAGCGAGACAGGGATGATTTCGCCGTTTCACTTGCTGTCCCTGCCCGGCATGAGCGCGGGCGAGCAGCGCGCGTGTGCCGATCTCTGGATGAAGACGCGCATCGAGGCGTCCGCTGCGGAGCGGGCCGATCTGGCGTTTACGTTCCGCTCGGCGGCGAGGCCGAAAATACGTTTGGGGTACCTGTCCTGCGATTTTCACGAGCATGCCACGTCGCTGCTGCTGGTGGAGTTGCTCGAATCCCACGACCGGGAGCGCTTCGAGGTATTCGCCTATTCATACGGCCCGGACGACGGCAAGGGCATGCGGGAGCGCCTCAAGAAAAGCTTCGACCGATTCGTCGACATCCAGACTTTGTCCACGTCCGAGGCCGCCCAGGCGATTCATCAGGACGAAGTGGACATTCTCATCGATCTCAAGGGCTATACCCAGGCTACCCGCACCGCCATTCTTACCTTCCGCCCGGCGCCCATCCAGGTGAATTACCTGGGGTATCCCGGAACCTTGGGCGGCGAATTCTGCGACTACATCATCACCGATCCGTTTCTGACGCCGCCCGGCAGCGCGGACGACTACAGCGAAGCCTTCGCGTACCTGCCCAACACCTATCAGCCTCACGGCCGCCAAAGCCCGATAGGGGTTCGGCCCACGCGCGCCGAGGCCGGATTGGCAGAACAGGGATTCGTGTTTTGCTGTTTCAACCAGGCTTACAAAATAACGCCGGACGTTTTCGACATCTGGTGCAGGCTGCTTGCCGACGTGCCCGGAAGCGTGCTCTGGCTGCTTAAGAGCACACTGGCGGAAGGCAATCTCAGAAATGAAGCCTATCAACGCGGGATCTCGCCGGATAGGCTCGTTTTTGCGGATGACAAGCCGCAGGTCGAACACCTGGGCCGCCTGGGGCTCGCTGACCTGGTGCTGGACACGCTGCCCTACAATGCGCACACGACGGCCAGCGACGCACTGTGGGCCGGCGTCCCCCTGGTGACCTGCGCGGGCGAAACCTTTCCTTCGCGGGTGGCGGGGAGTCTCTTGCACGCGATCGGTTTGCCCGAGCTGATCGCCGACGATCTCGAAAGTTACTACGACCTGGCGTTCGATCTGGCCACCCGCCCGGAGCATCTATCCCGAATCAAACACAAACTTGCCGCGAATCGGCTTAGCGCGCCGCTGTTCGATATCCGGGCTTATACGGGCCATCTGGAAGGCTTGTTCGAAGCGATGTGGCAGCGGTATCGCGATGGCGAGACGCCGGCGCTCATAGGGGAGACAACCGATTGGCATGGCTGGTCATTCCGGCCTCACGGAGAGACGACGCCGTCGGAATGCGAAAGGGCGTGAAGCTCACGCAATATTCCACTTAAATTTCTCAAGAAGTATGTTCATGAAAAAGCAAGAGAAAACCTATCTTCAGTCTTCCAAGTACCGATGTCCTTTGTGCAAGCAAATGGTTTTGTCATCCGACTACCTATTCTTGCGTCGGCGGTCCGCAAGCGGTGCCTGGACCATCGTCGAGTGTTGCCGGAAGTGCAAGGATTCCGGTTGTTAGGAGGTTTCGGCATCTGAAACGGGGCGGCGTGAAACCGATTAGGCTTTTATCGTTTGCCTTGCGGTCCTTTCGTGTCGGTGGGCGTCGGTCTTTCGCTTAAGGAAAACTAAAGCAAATAACCAAAGCCCGATGCCTCCGCCGTCCCTCTTCAATGCTTTCCGCCGGGTACGCGATAACGTCGATTTTCCGGCTTTCGGATTCTTTTCTGAAGCGACAAAATAAGCTCGGAGACAGTCGCAGACTGTCCGAGGGGGCTGATTCACGAGGCTTTCCGATTTTCGCTTCATGCGGCGGTACATGGGACACGTCGATTTGACACCCTTTTGGATATCCCGCGCTATGTCCTGCTCGGATCGGCAATGATGCGCAAAGACTTTGTCGGCTGAATCGGCGGATTGCACGCAACCGGTGGGTTGTAGACTGGCTGGAGTCGGCCAATCTGAGCCCAGGACATGAAACGTCGCACTCCCGTAGAATCTACCGCGGACCCCATTGGCATCGAATGGAAACTTGTCTTGCAATCGCGGCGCACGCACGATATTCGCGGCGCCCTGTTTGGGGCTATTATTTTGGTTAATTCGGGGCAGGGTTTCCTTAGCGCGGCGACAAGCCGCGTGAGCCAAGGTCGGGCCTGTACCGGCCTTGGCGGCGGCCCGTAAATACCAGGAGGGTATGTACGGGCCTGATTGATAAATTCTTGGCGGGCGGGAGGACCTTTAGCTTATATGAGCCAACGCAGCGGCGCACTGTTCAGGATCACCGTTTGGAGCACGGCCGGGGCATTGCTGGCGCTCACTGCCATTTACATCTTCCAGGAAATCAAGACATCGGATTTCCAATCACGCTATTTCTCTTCGATCGACGAGCATCTGCGCTTCCAGGTGGAGCCGGGAGGTAGCGCCGCCATCCGCTATCCGAGCGCCGGGCCCTACGATGAACGGCTCGGGTACACGGCCCTTCCGAGCTTTCAGCAGCGTCTCCGGAACCTCGGCTTCTCCATAACCGCGCAGGCACGGTTTTCGCCGGAATTGCTGCGTGTGGTCGACAAGGGCTTTTATGCCACCTATTTCGAGAAGATCCAGGCCGGTCTCACGATCTTCGATCGCGATAGCGAAGTCCTGTTCAGTAAAACCTACCCCACCCGAATTTATCCCGATTTCGACGCCATACCGCCATTGGTGATCAAAACCTTACTCTTCATCGAGAACCGGGAATTGCTCGATGACCGTTATCCGCACCTCAATCCTGCGATCGAGTGGGACCGCTTCGCGCGGGCGACCATGGAGCTGATCGCACGCAAGCTCGGAGCCGACATCAACGTGGCCGGCGGCAGCACACTCGCCACCCAGATGGAGAAATACCGCCATTCCCCCGGCGGCCGTACGGACAACCCCATGGAAAAGCTGCGGCAGATGAGCAGCGCCTCGCTGCGCGCTTACCTCTTAGGCCCCGACACCCGGAAGGCACGGCGCGGCATCGTTCAGGCCTACCTGAATTCCATGCCGCTCGCCGCCGTACCGGATTCCGGCGAAGTGCACGGACTCGGCGATGGTTTGCAGGCATGGTTCGGATCGGATTTTGCTGCGGTGAACCAGTTACTCGGCGCCGCGAACCTGTCCACCGGCGAGGGGATCACCGCGGAACAGGCGCTGGCCTATCGCCAGGTGTTGTGCCTCCTGCTGGCGCAACGTCGCCCCGCGTATTATCTCCTGGCAGGGCGTGCCGACCTGGAGAACCTGGCCGACAGCCATCTGCGCGTGCTGGCCGCGCAGGGGGTCATCCCAACGGCGCTGCGCGATGCCGCGCTGAGCGTGTCAGGCGCTACGAGCGTCCAGGCCAATCTGACGCCCGCGGCACCCCTCATCGATCGGAAGACCGAAAGCGTATTGCGCGCCCGGCTTGCCACCGCCTTGGGTGTGAGCCGGATCTACGACCTTGACCGGCTCGATCTGACCGCCCGCTCGACCATCGATTACGACATTCAGCAGGCGGTAGCCCAGGCTTTGCGCAGATTGCGCGAGCCCGAGCAGGCGCGTGCCGCAGGGGTTTTGGGTTTTCGGCTCCTCAGCACCGACAGTGATTTTGGCGAGATCGTTTACAGCTTCGTTCTGTACGAGCGCAGCAGCCAAGGAAACCTGTTGCGGGTGCAGGCCGACAACAACGAGCAGCCGCTCGATGTGAACGAGGGCATCCGGCTGGACCTCGGTTCGACCGCCAAGCTGCGCACCCTGGTGCATTACCTGGAAATCATCGCGGAACTTTATGACCAGTATGCCGGCCAACCGAGCGAGACCCTGCGCCGGGCCGAGATTCACCCGCGCGATCATCTGTCGCGGTGGGTTGTCGATCAGCTTCTTGCGAACCGCAAGATCGGGTTATCAGCCATGCTCGAGGCGGCGCTGGAGCGCCGCTACTCGGCCAGCCCGGGAGAGGCTTTTTTTACCGGCGGCGGGCTACACACTTTCGCCAATTTCAATAAGGACGATAATTCCAAGATTATGTCCCTGCGCGTGGCACTGCAGGAATCGGTGAACTTGGTCTTCATCCGGCTCATGCGCGACGTGGTCTACTACCACCTGTATAAGCCCGATGGCGTGGCACGCTGGATGGACGCGAAGGACAGCGAAAAGCGGCAGCAGTATCTGGAGCGCTTCGCGGACCAGGAAGGGAAAGCGTATCTGCGCCGCTTTTATGCCAAGTACCGGAACAAAACCCCTCAGGAAGCCCTGGATATCCTAACCGGGAGCGTGCACCCCGTTCCCAAACGGCTGGCCACCGTATATCGCTCGGTCTACCCGCGTCGCGACGTTGCCGCTCTTCGGGATTATTTGCAGGCGCACCACGTGGGCCAAGGCCTATCCGCCGAAGACATCACGGACCTTTACGAAAAATACTCCACGGAGCGCTTCGACCTGCAGGATCGCGGGTATATCGCGCGTATCCATCCCCTTGAGCTTTGGTTGGTGAGCTATCTGGTCGAGCATCCGAACGCCACCCTTGGCGAGGTCGTCGGCGCCAGCGCACAGGAGCGTCAACAGGTGTATCGCTGGCTATTCAAGACCAGCCGCCGTTACGCGCAAGACAAGCGCATTCGCACCTTGCTGGAGAACGAGGCTTTTGCCCAAATCCACCGGGCGTGGAAACGGCTCGGTTACCCGTTCGGGGCTCTGACGCCTTCCTATGCCAGCTCCATCGGCGCCTCGGGAGACCGTCCGGCCGCACTCGCCGAATTGATGGGCATCCTGTTGAACGACGGCGTGCGCCTCCCGATGGTACGCTTCGACGCCTTCCACTTCGCAGCGGATACGCCTTACGAGACACTCATGCAGCTGACGCAGGCACAAGGCCGACGGGTGTTGTCGCCGGAGGTGGCGGCGGCTGCGCGCAGCGCCCTGATCGATGTCGTCGAGCGCGGCACTGCGATACGGGTCAAAGGCGTGTACAAGGGCCCCACGGGTACGCCCCTCGTCATGGCCGGCAAAACCGGGACGGGGGATCATCAACGCGAGATTTTCGGACCCGGCGGACGGCTGATCGCAACACAGGTCATCAGTCGTACGGCGACATTTGCCTTCATGCTGGGTGATCGCCACTTCGGAACAGTGACTGCGTACGTGACCGGACCCGCCGCCGCGCGTTATCGCTTCACGAGCGCCTTGCCGGTGCAAGTGCTCAAATCCCTCGAGCCAACGCTGACGCCGCTGATCGCGCGTGCCTATTCCGAGCCGCCGGAGTCTCGTCCTCACACTGTCACTGCCGCCACCGCCAAAGGCTTCGAGCCGGCGCCGATGACACAGCGATAGACCGTTTCCCCGAGGCTTTGGCTATACGGTTCCGAGCAGCACTTTAGAAGAACGAGCGTCCGCTCACGGCCGCCAGTCCGCGAACCAGCCACCGGTAGCGCCGGACGGCTGTCCAGTCGTCCCGCTCAAGGTGATCGTTCGGTCCGAAAGCGACGATTATCCGTCCTTCTTCGTCGCGGCTAGGGCGGCCCTCATCGTCGCGCGCGATGCGGTATTCGTAGGCGGTCGGCGGGCCCGCGGCGATAAGTTGTCGTCCCGTTTCCAGCAGTTTTTCGGCGAACCGGGCAGACCATACGGCGGCAACCAGTTCGCTGTTGAGGGCCATGCTGAGGGGGTCGAGGTTGTAAGTCCCCAACAGGCCGAGCTGATCGTCGATCACGGCGAACTTGCCGTGCAGATTATGGCGGTCCCCGGCGACGAACAGCCGCAGCGTCGGAACCCGCGCCAGGAGTTTCGGCCATTGCTCGAGGAAAAAAGCCTGGCTGAGGGGATTATCGCTGGACACGGGGCTGTTGGTGAGTACCGTGATTTCTACGCCGCGCCGAGCCGCATCTTCCAATACACTTACGGCTTGCTCCGAAAGCACCAAATACGGGTTGGCGACGAAAATCGATTTCTTGGCGCCGCGCACCAGCCGGCCAAGGCTGACTGTAATGGGATCGTCGGTTCTGATCAGGCGAGTGCGGCTGTCGAGAAAACGAACGGGCGCCTGCACCGATTCAGGGGCCGGTCTGGCCAGAGCGCCGTGGAGCATGGGACGAGCCTGAAGCTCGTCGATCCAGGGCAACCGGCGATCGCGAATCCGGGCTGACACGGCTTCGGGTATGGGTTCGCCCCGCAGCCAGTAATCCATAGCCTGGTAGGCGAGCAGCAAGTCACTGGTCGAATCGAGCAAGTCCACTGTTTCGCGGGTGACAGCATGAGCCTCTCCACCGTCGTATTGCGATTCGAACACGGCTTCGAGCACGGCTCCGGCCTCTCGTCCGGTCAATACCGCGTCCGCATCGCGAAACGCCTTGGGATCGAAGTTCAGGTCGGCAAAATACTCGGTCGCGATGTTCCGTCCTCCGATCAGGCCGTGAACGCCGTCCGCCAGGAGAATCTTGTCGTGGTCGCTGGCAACGATTGCCGCGGGATTCAGGGTGAGAAAGGCATCCTGGAAGCGATAGCGCAGCGGGCGGTACAGCTTTACGGTGACATTGGCCGTCTGTACCACTGTATCGAGGTAATCGTTCCCCTGGACGTCGCGCGACATCGTGGTGCCTATGGCGTCGAGCAGCACCCGGACCGTAAGGCCTTGACCGGCCTTGTGGACGAGATGGCCGAGAAAAGCGATGCCGAAGACATCCTGTTCCAGAATGAAATAGCTGATGTCGAGACGCTTTCGAGCGTTAGCCAACAGGCGCCAGCGTTCGACCCAGGCCATCACGTTATCGTCCAACAGGGTCACCTGGGACACGGTGGCGCCCTCGGCGGGCAAGGATTCGAAGATTTCGCGCATTGATCGATCCTCATCGTCGGGTCGCCCGGCATCCGTCGATGTAACGAGCGGATCGGGGAACTGGACGTCGAGCAGCAGATGACCGACCAGCCAGATCGCTATCACGCCGGCCAGAACAATTAAAACGATGCGGCCGAATCGATGGGTTCGGCGTCCATATCGATTCATGGTCATCCTTGCATTTTGCAGCGTATACCTCGTTGTTCCAATGAAACGGCGAAAAGGCGGGTTACGCGGGTATGCTAACCCGCCCTACCATCGTACTTCGAATGGCAAACGGGCGTTTTGCATATTATTAACCCGGCCTATAAATATAGGCCGGGTTAATCCGGGGCAGGGATGCCCCGGCGCGGCGACAAGCCGCGTGAGCCCAGGCCGGGCGTGTACCGGCCTGGGCGGCGGCCCGAAATACCAGGAGGGTATTTACGGGCCTGATTAATAGGATGCGATGCACGAAGGGACAAATCGGCAGGGCAAGACGCAACGCGACGAGGCCGATTTACTCGTCTCATCCATGAGACTCGCCCTTCGGGCCGTGCTTCCCACGTTCCAGTTCGCTCCCGGCGAACTGGTGCACGGTAAGTCCGCCCGTAGGGTGCCGGACCGGGATTGTCCGGCATGAGCCGCATCGATCGCGAACTTTTCGACATCCTCAAACCGGGGAGAAGGCAGACGATGCAACAACTTAGCCCCCGTCCTGAGGAGTATCCTTTGATCCTCCGCCGATGCCCGAGAGGATACTCACGAACCCGGTGTTCGTTTTCAGCCATTCGAGAACGCGGTGCTTGTCCGGAATGCGCTTCGGGACGTCGCAGTCGACGAGACGTGCCAGTTGGTGCTGACGCACGGCATCGTGCCAGCGGATGAAGGTCGACTTCGCTTCGGGCGTCAGCCAGCCGTAGGTGACCGACAGTCCGCGGTGATCGGATTCGTCGGCGCCGATCACCTGAACGGCTTGAGGTATCAGATCGGGTGTGGCGAACGATCCGTCCAGAGGCCATACCGGTGCAAGGGCCGGGAAGGTTGCCCAACCCGAAAAATCGTTGACGCCCTCGCGCGCTGCGACGACAACCCGCGCATCCGCGAGGTCGCCGCTGGTCAACACGTCGTGAGTGCGGTCGGCGGCGAAGTGAGGACGTTGGTATGTCAGGGCGGTCGGAACCGTGTTCATGTCGCCGAGGAGAATCGAAGTCCGGCCGGACTCGACGAACCGCTGCAGGAGATCGGCCGCCTGCGCTTCCCGGCGCGCGGGGTTGAAGGCCTCGAGGTGGGTAACCAGGAAGTCCACCGGCTGGCCGAAGAACCGAATGCGTAGGTGAAGCGCTCCGCGCGGCTCGTTCAAGATCCGGTCCAGAGCGCTCACCGGGAAAGCCGAGGCATAACTCGTCTTTTGCGTCTTTTCCAGAATCCGGGCATCCACGGCAAGCGCCGAGTGCCGGAACAGTACGGCGTTGCCGAAGCGGACCTCCAGGCCGGGTGTATCCCGGCGCCAGGTTTCGCCGCGTGCCACCGCGTAGGCATGGCCGGTGCGACGCTCGAGTTCGTCCGCCAGAAATGCGGCTTGATCGATCCAGCCGCTACGGCGCGAGCCGAAGTCCACTTCGTTAAGCGCGACGACGTCTATGGGCATTTCCGGTGATGCTCCCGCGATCCGGTCGGCAATGCCGGTGAGATTGCTTTCGACCTCCCGGCGGTCGGCAAAAACGCGCCAGCGAGGCCCGAGTCCGGAATGGAGGTTATACGTGACGACCCGGAGTTCAGGGAGGTCGCTACGGGTTTCCAGTTGCGGAAACGGGGCGGCATGCTCCCAGTCGGTCGACGGGACCGTGCAGGAAGACGGTGCGTCCGGACGCCCGAGTGTGCTGGCCAACTGATAGCCGTCCCAGAAATCGGTCAAGGTCGTCATGGTCAAAGCGCCGGACACGGCGGTCAATAGAGCGATTCGAAGAAGTCGGAACACGTATGGTTAGATAGCAAGAATGGACTGATTGCGCTGCCAGATCGCAGCATTCGACATCCGCGATGAACCGGGTATTCGGTCGATCATGCGGATTTATTCTTTGACATCGATGGCGGCCGTCCAGTGGGCAATGTTTTCGTGGGTCATTCGCCCCTTGGGTTGCAGGCGGGCGTCCTGGTAACCCCAGCGCATGATGTCGGTCAGATATTGTTCCCGTGAGAGCAGCGTACCCTGGCAGAGGCGCTCGGAAGGCGGTGCGCTGCGAAGCTCGTCGGCCAAAAGGGCCAGCAGCCGCTGCATCACCCAATCGGGAATGCGGCTTCTTTCGGCCGGGTAGATGAAGCCGAAAAGAACGAGATGGCTGAGCAGTACCCGCCAGTGGGCGCCGAAGCGGTCCATCAGCCTAGTCCAATTCAATCGGTCGGAACAGACACGGAGGATATGGGCGATGTCTGCGCCGTCGTAACGCTCCCGCTCCAGTACGAAGGATTTCGACCAGATGATTTCCTCTATCGGGCAAAGCAATACCGGCACGCCCAGTATGTCCCGTCGGGGGGCGTGCTCGAACCACGCTTCGTCGACGGCGCAAATGCCGTTTCCGGAACTGAAGATGATATCGATGAAGTATTCCCCGTAGTACGCCTTGGCGAGCCAGTGAGGATACGTGACGTCGGCTTGATAGCCCGCGCTTGCAAGAATTTCGATGATGCGATCCCGATCGTCGGGCCGCACGAAGATATCCAGATCCTTGGTGTGGCGCGAGATTCCGGTGTAGCACTCCAGTGCGTAGGCTCCTCCGACGAGAAACGGAACCCGGGCGTCGATTAAAAGCGTCAGCCCATGACAATAGAATGACCGCCCGGTCGGGTCGATCGGCGGTGGGCTGGTATCGGGCGCGGAAAACGGTGTGTCCATAAATATTGCTAGCCCTGTACGGGGTATGGTTTCTGGTTGAACGAGTGATGTTCCGTCTCGGCAGATGCTTCGACCGGAAGCTCGATCAGCCGGACCGGAGGTCGATCCGGAAAGGCGCGCCGCAGAAGCGGCAGGGCGACGTTGTAAACCGGAATATTGCCGCCGGTTTTTCCCGTGGGGTGTCCGCGATGGGCGTGCCCGTGAAACACCGCGGTTACCGAGTAACGATTCAAAGGTTCCTCGAGTCGGCTGGACCCCAGAAACGGATAGATTTCGACGGGTTCGCCCACAACCGTGGCTTTGACCGGAGCATAGTGAAGCAGGGCGATCCGATGCGGCATGCGCAATTTGGCGAGCGCCGACTCCAGCTTCAGTGATTCCTCCACGGTCTCGTGCACGAATCGCTTCAGCGTGCTTTCGCCCCATGGTTGCAGGGCATGCTCGCCGAAACCGCCGGCGAAGCCTTTGACACCGGCGAAGCCGATGCCATGCACTTCATGAGCGTCGCCATCGAGCAGGACGATTCCGGCATCGGAGAAAATATGCTGCACCTCGTGCACTTGGCCTGCTTCGTACTCGTGATTGCCGAGCACGCCGAGGATGGGAATCTTTACGCCGGCGGTCAGCTCCTTGACGAACAGCCGAGCCTCTTCCGCCCGTCCGTAGTCCACGATATCGCCGCAAAGCAACAAAATATCGGCGTTCTCGGAAACATAAGCACAAATGGTTTGAAGTATTCCCTGCGAGGACAGGGTGTAGTGAATATCGCCGACGGCCGCAATGCGGACCGTTTGTCTGTTCGAGGGCATGGCTGCTTATAGGTCTTGATTGCCGGAAGCCGGTGTCAATAAACCAAAGACAGCGATGCAGGGCAAAAGTGCCCACGCGAAGCAGGTTTGGCCCGCCTGATTTGGGAGGGGATTTCCGAGCTACTCGCCGGCGCAGGTCGGTAGGTCGGCAATCCTTTGCCGACGGATCTGCACGCCAACTCGTTTGTCGGGAAGGGATTCCCGACCTACTTGGCTAAGTCCTACTGCCGTGACGAATCGGCCGCGGCTGCGGCTTGTTCCGACGCAGGCGCTAAAGCGAGCGGTAGCTCGACGACGAACTCGCTGCCCTTGCCTGGACCGGCACTGAAAGCCTCTATGCGCCCGCCATGCAGTTCGACCAGGCGCCGAACCAAAGTGAGCCCGATGCCGAGGCCCCCTTGACTCCGGTCGAGAGAGCGCTCGCCCTGGATGAAGAGCTCGAAGACATGGGGCAATAGCTCGGGAGCGATGCCAAGGCCGGTGTCTCTGATACGGATGAGTGCCCGCTCTCCCTTGGCCTCGGTGCGGACCGAAATCGAGCCGCCTTCTTCGGTGTATTTCGCGGCGTTGTTCAAGAGATTGGCCACGACCTGGATCAGGCGGGTCGCATCCCCGACGATCAAGAGGGGTGCTGGTGCGACATCGACCGTTAGCCTGTGGCGCCGGGATTCGATCAAGGGCCGCGTCGCCTCGATCGCTCGCTCGACGACGGTATTGAGAGGTATGGGTTCCTTTCTCAGCGTCACCTTGCCCTGGGTGATGCGGGAAACGTCCAGCAAGTCGTCGACCAGGCGCGAGAGGTGAATGACCTGGCGGTCTATGATCTCCCTCGCACCCTGAAGCCTAGGCTCGTCGGCAGCGAGTTTTCGAATCAGCTGAGCGGCATTGCGTATCGGTGCCAGAGGATTGCGGAGCTCGTGGGCCAGCATGGCGAGAAACTCGTTTTTCCGTCGATCGGCATCGCGCAGCGCAGCCATGGCGCGGGCGCGCTCCCAAGCCATGGCGGTAAATAGGCAAAGCGTCCGCAGGAATTCGATTTCCTCCGGATCGAAATGCTCGCGCCGCGTACTCGCGAAGGAAAGCGTCCCGAGCGTACGGCCATCGCCCGCCATGAGCGGGTGGCAGGCATAGGCGCGCAAGCCCATGTTGCGAAGAAGGATGCTCTTGGGGTCGTTTTCGATGCGAGCGGTATCGGCGATCAGGGGAGTGCCCGTAGCGGCGACC
The DNA here is from genome assembly GCF_017832375.1 of Methylocaldum sp. RMAD-M. Classification (NCBI taxonomy): domain Bacteria; kingdom Pseudomonadati; phylum Pseudomonadota; class Gammaproteobacteria; order Methylococcales; family Methylococcaceae; genus Methylocaldum; species Methylocaldum sp. RMAD-M. The sequence continues at coordinate 16,307 of NZ_JAFIBZ010000030.1, forward strand.
GTGCCGCACATGGTGTCGCCGAGATCTAGCCTCTCCATGGCGGGAAGCAGCGCCTCGGAAATACCGTACGCAGCGATCAGGCGAAGGCTTCGGCCGTTCTCGTCAACCCGGTAGTTGAAACCTACGTCGGCATCGAGCAGGGCGTGTACTTTCTCGAAGACCATCCGGCTTAGTTCGACGTCGGTGGTTTGGCTGTCCAGCGCCGCACGGCTGATGGCCAGCAGCTCCGCCTGCCGTTCGTTATGGCGGCGCAAAGCCAATTCGGCCCTTTTGAGCTCGGTGATGTCTTGAGTGGTTCCGAATGCGCTCAGCACCTCACCTCGGTGGAATTCCAGCTCGGCTTTTTCGTGGACCCAGCGGATGTCCTTGCCGACCACGATGCGGTGTTCGATGTCGTAAGGCGTGCCACGGAGTGCCGCCTTCCATTGCCGGTCGACATATTTCCGATCGTCCGGATGGACGCAGCGGAGGAACGTCTGATAAGTCAGTGGCGTACCCTCGGGTATGCCGAAAATCCGATGGTTTTCGGCCGACCAGAGCAATTCGTTGCGCTGAACATTGAGCCGCCAGCTCCCGATCTTGCCGACCGCCTGGGCGCGGTTCAAATCGTGTTGGCTCCGCTGCAGCGCCTTTTCGGCCTCCTTGCGCACCGTGATGTCGTTGGCGATGCCGAGATAGCCGGTGATCGCCCCCTTTTCGTCGCGCATGACCGAAATCGAGACTTGGGCCGGAAACCGGCTGCCGTCCTTGCGGATCAGACTCCACTCCGTTTCGGTCGATCCGCAGGCTTCGATCAGCGTCGGCAAGAATTTGATGGACGATGTAGCGGGACGGCCTAGCGTATCGGCGAGCGCTTTCGCATGGGCCTCGAGCTCGGCGGGATCATGAAAGATCGCCGGCGTCTCCTTGCCGACGAGTTCTTCGGCGGAATAGCCGAGCGCTTTCGCCGCGGCTTTGTTGATGGTCTGGATGATGCCTTGCCTATTGACCGAGACGATGCAGTAATTGGCCCCGTCCAGAATCGCCTGCTGCAATCGGAGCGTGTCGCGCAAGGTTGCCGTGCGTTCGTCGACTTCCTTCTCGAGATGATTGCGGGCATCCTGCAACGCCGCCAGCGCTTGCCGCCACTGGTTCGCCAGGGCACCCAGCACAAGTACCGATATCGAGAACAGCACGACCAGGGACTGTACCAGGAGAGCCTGGACGGAAATCTCGAACTGCGCTCCCGCGAAAGCGCCTTGCCCCAGTGCCGTGTATCGCGCGGCGATGATTCCCAGGACGAGAATCGCGAACGAAACGCCGGGAATGCCGAAACGCACGCCTATCCAAAGCAGGGGTGGCATGATGACGTAGGTGAACGGAATGCGGTCGGTGAAAACAGCGAAGGTCAGTCCCGCGACCGACGCCAGGGCGGCTAGCGCTTCGATCCGCCTAGCGGGCGGCAGCTTGCGCCAATACGAGCGGGTAGCCGGCAGTGCGAGGCAAAGAGGAGCCGTCACCATGATCCCGGCGATGTCGCCGGTCCACCATGTGAGCCAGGCCGCAGCGAACGGTTCGCGGTCGACCAAAGCGATCGGCGCAGTCCCCGCCGTGGCGGCTATGGTCGCACTCAGCAAGGCTCCCAGTATGGTCAGCGCCACCACATCCTGTACCGTTTCCAGGCGTAATGGCATGCCGACCGTGCGTCCCAATAGCCATGCGCCCGTCAACGCTTCCATGGTGTTGCCGAGAGAAAAAGCGGCGGCAATTGCATAAGGCTGGTCGAATACCCATAGATTGACGCCGAAATTGACTGCGAGCGCCGTCATAACGAATGCCGGCCAAAGGGTCCGAGGACGGGTAGCGAGCGTAGATAGGTAAAACCCGCTAGGCAGCCAAAACGCGACAAAGTGGTAAGGCTTCGGGGAGATCCAGTGGCTGAGCAGAGCCAGACCGAAAAAGCAGACCGCAAACCCGAGCAGCGATCGGAACGACGGCCACCGCAGGGATGTTTCACAGCCTGATGAAAACCTTTCGCTTTGCATACTTACAGTAGTGTCCATACAATTCGACCAGTTCCATGGCGGTTTCTCTCAGGTCTCGATCGTTTTGGCGCGTCCCTTTCATCCTACGGATACCTTACGGCTTGCGCAATCCGCTGCTTACCGGAATCCGGCTAGAGCATTTTCCGATTCGGTGTCAGAGGGCCCGATAGTAGGTCGGCAATCCCTTCCCAATCGCAAACGGGCCTTTAATCGGCCCCTTCCAATCGCAAACGGTCGCTTTAGTCGCGACCCTTCCAATCGCAAACGGTCATCCGGGGAGCGCCCGAATGACCCTTCCAATCGCAAACGGCCGTCCTGGGAGCGCCAGGACGCCCCTTCCGGCAAGATCCTTTGCCGAGCCGATAAGACGGCAAGGGATTGCCGACCTACGTTCTTCCTGCCCGACACGAAGCCGTACACCGGGATGAAAAACGCTCTAGCCTTTCGGTCGACATCGCCGGTACATTGCCGGTAGCATGGTTTCGGTCGAATTTCCGGAAACATAGACAACTATCGAGACTCGGACAGGAGGGTCATATGGCGAAGATTACGGTAAAGAAGCTTACCGAATCCACTTTCGAGGTGACAGTGGAGGCGCAGGCCACGACGACGCACACGGTTACCGTGGATCCGGGATATGCCGCCAGGTTGACGGACGGAAGAGCGCCGGTCGAGCGACTGGTAAGCCGCTCGTTCGATTTCTTGCTGGAGCGGGAGCCCAATACCAGCATCCTGCGTCGCTTCGACCTGCCGGTGATCGGCCATTATTTCCCGGAATACGAGCGGACGATCAAGAACATGCTGGCCTGATCCGATTTACTCCAAATCGCTTTCAATCAGGCATTCATTTTGTAGATGGGTAGAGCGAAGCGAAACCCATCGATGGCGGGTTAGGCCGCGCGGCCGTAACCCACCGAGCGGCCTCGGACCTGTCCTGAGCCCAGTCGAAGGGTCGGTGGGTTATGCGGAGCCTGTCCTGAGCCCTTCGACGATGCTCAGGACAGGCTTGTCGAAGGGCCTGCCCCGAGCGGAGCCGAGGGGCTAACCCACCCATTAATGCTCACTCGAATGCCGAATGGAATTAGGCTGTCGCCGTCATTTTTTTAGGCCCAGCGGCTCGGGAGACGGCGGTAAAACCGTATCCAGCTCGTCCTTGAGCGCGACCCCGGAAATCCGGCGGCGCATGGCTTCCTCGGTCAGGTAGAGCAGTTTCGCGGCGGCGGCTTCGTAGCTCAATCCCTCCGGCGGACGGATATTGGAGATGCAGTTGCGCTGGGCGTCGGTACTGCCCGGCCGTGGCGCGTAGGTGAGATAGATGCCGAGGCTGTCGGCGGCGCTGAGCCCCGGTCGTTCGCCGACGACGATGACGGCCGCACGCGCGCCGAGGGTAAAACCGATTTCGTCCGACAGGGCCACCCGGCCGTTCTCGACCAGACTGATAGGCCCGACCCGGATGCGCCGTGACCGATATCGACCGATCACCGCCTCCAGCAGGGGCAGACCGTGCCGTTCGACGGCGGTGGATGACAGCCCGTTGGTGACGATCAATGCCACATCCATACCGCCGCCGTCCATGTCATCCAGCCGCGTGCGGGAACCGGAATCGAGAACGCGACCCCGATCGGGGCGACGGAGGTATTCGGCGCGACTTCGGATCGGCGTTCGCAAAATCAGACAATCTTCGCCCATTTCGCGCAAGCTTTCGGCGAACCCCTCGATGTCCCAAGGGAAGTGCACGGCATCCCGTGCTTGAGCGTGGGCGAGCTGAAAGTCGAGCAGGGCTTCGGTCGGAACGGCATGGCCCGCGCGTCCCAAGCCTATGCGGGCCTGGGTGAAACGCTTGAGGGCGAACCAGGGATCGGTCATGGGCTGTCCTCCGTCAGTGCGTCCATCGCATTGAGCAGGCGAGGGGGCATGGGACCGAGGCTCAGCGCATTGCGGCCGTCGAAAATGCCCATGCGGTCGAGCCATTCCTCGAATTCCGGGGCGGGCCGGAGCCCCAAAACCTTGCGAAGGTAAAGGGCGTCGTGAAACGAGGTGCTCTGATAGGCCAGCATGACGTCGTCGGCGCCGGGCACGCCCATGATATAGGTACAGCCGGCCACCGCCAGCAGCGTGATCAGATTGTCCATGTCGTTCTGGTCGGCTTCGGCGTGATTGGTGTAACACACGTCGCAGCCCATGGGCAGGCCCAGCAGTTTTCCGCAGAAATGATCCTCGAGCCCCGCGCGGATGATCTGTTTTCCGTCGTACAGATATTCCGGCCCGATGAAGCCCACCACGGTGTTTATCAACAGCGGCGAAAACGCGCGGGCGACGGCGTAGGCCCGCGCCTCGCAGGTCTGCGCATCGATGCCGTGGTGAGCGTCCGCAGACAGGGCGCTGCCTTGGCCCGTCTCGAAATACATCAGATTGTCGCCCAGCGTGCCGCGTTTCAGCGACAGCGCCATTTCGCGCGCCTCGCGCAGGAGGGAAAGATCGATGCCGAAGCTCCGGTTCGCGGCTTCGGTCCCGGCGATGGACTGGAACACCAGGTCCACCGGCGAACCGCGCCGCATCAAGTCCATGGTCGTCGTGACATGGGCGAGCACGCAGGACTGGGTGGGGATGTCGTGCTCGACGATGATCTCGTCCAGCAGGCGGAGCAGGGTGTCGATGTTCTTCGGACTATCTGTCGCGGGATTGATGCCGATAACGGCATCTCCGTTGCCGTAGAGCAGCCCATCCAAAATGCTGGCTGCGATGCCGCGCGGGTCGTCGGTCGGATGGTTCGGCTGCAATCGCGTGGAAAGCCGTCCCGAGAGGCCGATGGTGTTCCGGAACCGCGTGGTGACCGTGCAGCGCTTGGCGACGGCGATCAAATCCTGGTTGCGCATGATCTTAGATACCGCGGCGGCCATTTCCGGCATCAGGCCCGTGCGAATCCTCGCGATGGCTTCGTCGGCGGTGGTGTCGGAAAGAAGCCATTCTCGAAACTCGCCGACCGTCAGCGCCGAGATGGGCGCGAACGCGGCATTATCGTGCGTCTCGAAGATCAACCGGCTGACCTCGTCCTCTTCAGGCGGAATCAGCGGTTCTTCGAGGAAGCGGCACATGGGAACCTCGGCCAATACCCGTTGCGCGACGGCACGCTCCTCCTCCGACTCGGCCGCAATTCCGGCCAGTTCGTCCGCTGAGCGTAGGGGCGACGCCTTCGCCAGCAAAGTCTTCAGATCGGCGAAGGCATAGCCGCGTCCTTGGATGCTTGCGGTGTATTTCATGGTGGTTCCAATTTCCTTCTCGTTTCCATCCTAATCCTTAATGCTGTTAAGACACCTTTGTCGGCAAGGGATTGCCGACCTACCAAGCTTGCACGCACCACGCCGGAGTAGGTCGGGAATCCCTTCCCGACGCCTTCTGCCGCCTCACGTGGCAGACGATTTCGTCGGCACAGGATTGCCGACCTTCAACTGGCTTTCGATAGTTCCGCTGCCTTGCCTGGTGGGTTACGGCGCGCGGAAACACCATGGGAACTTTCCAGACTCGGTGCGATGCGCGCCTAACCCACCCTACAGCCGCGATAATGTCGTAGGGTGGGCAAAGGCCGATAGGCCGTGTCCACCGGAATTTGCTGGGCGTTGCCTCTACAGCGCCACGGTAACGGTCTTGACCTCGGTATAGTTCTCCAGGGCATAACTGCCGAGTTCGCGCCCGATGCCGGACATCTTGAACCCGCCGAAAGGAGCGGCCGTGTCGAAGATATCGTAGCAATTGATCCATACCGTTCCCGCCTTCAGTTCGGCCGCCAGGCGATGCGCCTTGCTGATGTCCTTGGTCCACACCGCCGCCGCCAGTCCATACATGGTGCGGTTGCCGTGTCCGATGACCTCGTCCACGTCCTTGAACGGAATCATCGACAGCACCGGCCCGAAGATTTCCTCGCGCGCGATTTTCATGTCCTCGCCGACATCGGCGAAAATCGTGGGCTCTATGAAAAAGCCCCGGCTGCCGATGCGGTTGCCGCCGGTCAGAAGCTTGGCGCCTTGTTCCTTGCCGGAGCGGATATAGCCCATGATCTGATCGAACTGCTCCTGGCTGACCTGCGGTCCCTGGGTAGTTTTCGGATCGAACGGATCGCCCACGACCTGCTTGCGGGTGCGCTCGACCAGCCTTGCGGCGAAGTCGTCGTAAATCTTTTTCTCGACGAAAACGCGGGAGCCGGCGCAGCAGCACTGACCCTGATTGAAGAAGAGTCCCAGGAATACGCCCTCGAGCGCCGCGTCCAGATCGGAATCGGCGAACACGATGTTCGGGCTTTTCCCGCCGAGTTCCAGCGTGACGCGCTTCAGATTGGAACGGCCGGCGGCCTGCATGATGAGCTTGCCCACTTCGGTCGATCCGGTGAAAGCCACCTTGTCGATGTCCATGTGCTCGGCGACCGCGGCTCCGGCGGTTTCGCCGAATCCCGGCACGATGTTGATGACGCCTTCCGGAATGCCGGCTTCGAGAGCCAGTTCGCCCACCCTGAGCGCGGTCAGCGGCGTCTGCTCGGCGGGCTTGAGCACGATGGTGCAGCCGGCCGCGAGAGCCGGGCCCCACTTCCAGGCCTGCATCAGCAGCGGAAAATTCCACGGAATGATTTGCCCCACCACGCCGACCGGCTCATGACGGGTGTAGGTGAAGAAGGGGCCGTTGATCGGAATGGTCTTGCCCTCGATCTTGTCCGCCCAGCCCGCGTAGTAGCGGTAACACTCGATGGTCAGCGGCAGGTCGGCCGATTTGCTTTCGGTGATCGGTTTGCCGTTGTTGAGCGTTTCCAGCGCCGCCAGTTCGTCGAAGTGCTTCTCGATCAGGTCCGCCAGGCGGTACAGGCAACGTCCCCGTTCGCGCGCGTTCATCTTCCGCCAGGGGCCTTCCTCGAACGCCTTGCGGGCGGCGCGAACGGCCTTGTCCACGTCCTCGCGGTCGCCTTCCGCGACGCGGGCGATCACCTCGCCGGTCGCCGGGTTGAGCGTTTCGAAGGTCTTTCCGCTGGCCGAATCGATCCACTTGCCGTCGATCAGCATTTTCGTTTGAGAGATCTTGATCTGGGACGGGTTGATCTGTTTTGGTTCCGCACTCATCTGCATTCCCTCGTCGGTTGAATTGAAACGGGTCCCGGTTCGACCCTGATTCTGACCACAGGTGTGCCGCCGCCTGCACCCATGGCTTTGACAGACGGCGCCGCTCCAAAAATCCGCGTTATCCGATTCCGGATGGCGCCCGCTTAGATTACACCCCTGGCCGGAAAAATCCTGCATCCGGCCTTTACAAGCGATTTTTTCGACGATCGAAAACCAGGGGCACCGTCGATTTGTTGTAGAACCGTAGGATGCGGTGAGGAACGAACCGCCCTTCGACTACGCTCAGGACAGGCATCGTTCGCGATTGGTGCGGTTCCTGTCGTCACCGCATCCTACAGGCTGGCATCTGTCGCGGACGCTGGCGACCCAAACCGGGATGACCAATCAATGGCTGAAACGCGGTAGGGCGCAATAGCGTTCCCGCGTATTGCGCCGCGTGGCGGCCAAATCCATCCGGCGGAAGGGTCGCGACTAAAGCGACCGTTTGCGATTGGAAGGGCGGCTTCGGCGCTCCCGAAGACGCCGTTTGCGATTGGAATACGGGAGTACCCTATTTCGCCCTACGCGAGCTGGAAATATTTCCAGTCCAATGGGCGGTTGCCGCCTTGACGTGTTGTTCTTTGAGTCCTTGGAGCCTGATCCATGCCTCGATAAAACTTTCCGCGACGTAGATTGCCTTTTCGGCATCTTTCGGGGTAAGGGAATCGAACACTGTACTGTCTACAAGACCCTTAATCGTGACATTCTCACACTGGTAAGTGTGGTAGTCGGAAGTGAAGTGCATAAGACGATTTCGCTTCTCGACGAGCGCCAAGAACTCCTGTCCAGCCCCTTGTGATAAATCAAGACCTTTTCCAAAAAATAGCTGTGGCCAAGTCTTAATCTTGTAAGTGATGAATTTTTTGTTCTTGATGTCATCTCGTATCTGGGTCGCATGGCTGAAATCGGTATCCTGCTCCACCCACATTCTCCCAAAGATGTTTATGTATGCTTCGACTGCCGCTACCGCCATAAGGAACACTACAGCAGATTTTGAACGTTTCACGCTGTCAGAGGATGACGTTTCCGCCTCATGAGCGATTAACCTGGCAATGTCAAAGTAGCTCCAGACAATATGATTATGTGACCCCAGTGAATTCATCGGTATCGAAGCCTGATGCAATCTAACGAGGCTGTAGAAAAACCCTATTTTTGGCCAAAATAGGGCCTTCAAGTGATTGATTTTTCATGAGTTGGTTTTTCGAATTGAGGGTTTTTCTACACCCTCAACGTTTGAGGTAACCGGCCATTGGAGCGCGAAGCGCGGAGGATACCCACCGGCACGCCGGTGGGCGGTCCCCTCGAGCCACGGGTTAGGCGCCTGCATGCTTTGCGACCGCAATAATATATGAGGCGTGATAGGTAATTGATTGATAATGCCCTGGCGACCATACATTTGACCTCGACAGTTCAGCTAAAACTCTCTCCGTCTTCTCGCAGTTCGCCCGGCGCCGCTTCCCGGACGATTGAGGCACAAAGAAGACCGTATTGCCTTCGACCTCAACACGAAACGGTTTGGACTGTGCTCCCGTGTGGAGGACAGTTCCATGGAGAGATTTGCAGTAGCTGACAAACGAGGCAAAAGATCTCAGCATAAGTTTTCCTTCTGGCGTTTCTTGGGAGTGGGTGACCCCGAAATGGCACCTAACGTAAAGGTGAGGGGCGCGAGCAGCTTTGCCCCGACGCGTCCCTCTCGACCGAAATGTTAGGTTTAGTGTTGAAGCTTAAGAAATGGTGAAAACATTTCATCAAGGACCTCATATTGCGCCATGAACCATTCCTTGATCTCAGCCTGAGCACGGACATTCTTTCTGCGTTCTTCGCCAACGGGTACGCCTTCCAGCTCAGCATCGAGTGTTTGTAAATCAATGGCCTTGTGGTAAAGCTGTTTGTCGAGATACTCGGCGACAGACTCGTTGAAAAGCCACTTGGCCTCGCGTGTTGCGACCATAAACTTGAAAACCTCTCCATCCTTGGCTTTACCGGTTGCCATAATGGAGGAGAGAAGTGTTCTTGCTGCTTCATAGACGGTGAGTCGGCGTTCAAAGAGATCCAATTTCAGTTTATTCTGCGCCAATCGCCATTGCCTGTAGGCAATAAAAGAACCTAGCACTGCAACAGTTGGGGTTAGCAGCGCCGAAAGGTATGTAGTCCAATGTGGATCTGGAGTCATAGGAACCTAATCAAAAGTCGACCTCAAAAATGAAATCGAATCCAAAATTCACCAATATCCAACGTTTTCTTTGCGTCATTCCTGAAATCTAATTCGGCCCGAGTAGGGCAGAATCGGGTGCTTCCTTATTCCAATCGCAAACGGCGTCTTCGGGAGCGCCGAAGCCCCCCTTCCAATCGCAAACGGTCGCTTTAGTCGCAACCCTTCCGACGCATGAAAACAATCCATTCGGCATGCCGCGCCAAGAGCTATGCACCCTGCGCGAATCGGTATGAATTCAAGAACATTAAAGAATCCCCGCCAAAGATAGCGCCCATTCATTCCCGTGTGTTCCGTAGTCGGAATCTCCGTCCAAGTTGAGCCGGACGTAAAACGGGCACGTTTTTCGACCTGAGGGGCGTCTTGACTCATGAGGCGGAGATACTTGAACGATAAAGCAGGAGCGTTGACTGAGTTACGGATAAATAACCCTAGCACAACCCACCGTATTTGCCGTTCTTATCAACCTGGAAATGCCGTTGGACGCGCCGGAATGCGCGCCGCACCTATTCGCATGTAAAGAAAGAAATGTCCGTTTTATCCGTCATTTACAAGCGGTTTTCGATGACCACAAACCAGGGTCTTCGAGCGACCGGTTGCAGATGGCCGTTCTTGTCGAGTTTCAAAATGTTCTTGGAAACGGAGTTTCTGACGTTTCCGCCGATGGCTTCCAAGGTCCGACCGTGTTTTTCGACGACGATGTCGCAGTGGAGTTTGGTGTGCTCTATGGTTTCGAGGAAAGGGGATTGTACGAAAGGAGGAGTGATCGAGGACCCCCGGCTTGCGCAAATCAGATCGCCGGGGCGCGGCGCGTAGTCGTGTATGCGTCTGGGCACGAAAACGGCGTTCGGCGACTCGGCGTTGCGAATAATCCGTGAAAGGTACATCCAGTGGGCTTCCGAAGGCGGAAACCGCTCTTTCGGAACGCCCGCAGTGGCCATGACCCAGCTGACGAAAGCCGCCGACCACGGTTGTTCGCAATTTCGGCCGGTACGTTCCGGCATGCCGACCGCTCGCCAATACTGGTTGATTCGTTGAGCGTAGGGGGATTCGTCCTCCCAGAACCCGACCAGCGGGATGCTTTCCTTGTCGCCGTCGTAAATGACCGATTGCCGACCGAAGTAGAACCATTCGCTGATGGCTAGCGCGAGAATTCGGTCTTTTGTGGGCGGAAGTTCGATGCCGGTGCTTAAGCGAGGGCTGATTTCAGCGTCGTGCGCCTGCTTTTTGGGCAGCCATCCGCAGGCCGATAAAGCGAGAAAAATAAGAACCAGTACGATTTTCATGGTTGCCGATCTTGGGCGATTTTCGGTAGGCTGGCGTACCGGGAACACGCTGCTCGTTTCGGGTTACGCCGACGATTTCACGGCAGGCCGTTATGAGTCCGTGTGGGCAGCTACGGGGCGGCAGCCGTTCCCGGCAAAGACTCTCATTCTCACGGATACGTACCAATGATTCACCATATTTCTATCGCCGCCAGGCACCCCGAGCACGCAGCGGCGGTTCTTGCGGAGTTGCTGGGGGGACGGTCATTTCCATTTCCCGTATTCTCCGGCAGCTACATTGCACTGACCGATGATCCGCACCGTACAGCGATCGAGGTTTATCCGCTCGGCACGGAGCTCAAGCCCGGCCTGGAGCACGAAGAGGTAAGCTCAATGAATAACGAGGCATCCTCGCCGTTCACCGCCACCCACGCCGCCGTCTCGGTCGATCTCACCGAACAACAGATCAAGAGCATCGCCGCCCGCGAGAGCTGGCGCGCCGTGACGTGCAACAGAGGGGGGCTTTTCGATGTCGTCGAATTGTGGGTGGAGAACCGCGTTCTGATCGAATTGCTCACTCCGGAAATGGCAAAAGCTTATCTGAATTCGATGTCTTCAAGACAATGGGCGGACTTTTTGAAGCAGAATGCGGGCACGGATTAGCCGGTGAGTTCATCCGGTGAAAGGCAGTGTTACACAATCGACCTAAAGCCGCCGGTCCGGCGCTGCTCTATTTTCACGATCCCATGTGCAGCTGGTGCTGGGCGTTTCGACCTGTATGGCAGAGTGTACGGACCCGGTTGCCGGATGCCGTGGAGATCGAACAGTTTCTGGGCGGTCTGGCGCCGGACAGCGCGGTGCCCATGCCGGCCGAGATGCGCGAAAACATTCAGGACATTTGGCGAACGATAGAACGTTCGGTGCCGGGCACCCGGTTCAATTTCGATTTCTGGACGAAATGCGTTCCAAGGCGTTCCACCTACCCGGCCTGCCGCGCCGTGATCGCCGCGCGCCGGCAGGGCGCCGGCTTCGAGGACGCCATGATCTTCGCGATTCAACAGGCCTATTACCTGCAAGCGCGAAATCCGTCGAACGACTCGACTTTGATCGAGCTGGCGGAAGAGATCGGTTTGGACAGAGGCCGCTTCGCGGCGGATCTCCGGCATCCCGATACTCACGTGGAATTGCTCGAAGAAATCCGCTGGGCGCGAGAGCTCGGGGTCCGCAGTTTTCCGACCTTGCTCCTGTCTCATGACGAAGGATACTCGGAAATGCCCGTGGATTACGGCGACGCAAATCGGATTTTGTCGGCTATTGCCGCCCATTTATAGTGCCGCCACATCCAAGTGATGTGAGCGTTTGTGGGAGCGAGCCTTTCGACATCGCTCAAGACAGGCTTTAGAGCGTTTTTCACCAGGGTTTAGCGATGTGGATCGGGAAATGGTAGCCGCTTTCTCGACCGTTGTGTCGGGAAAGGATTCCCGACCTACAAACTATCGCCGCGCGTTTATAGTGCCGCCACGCTCAAGTAGCGCGATTAATAGTAGGTCGGCAATCCCTTGCCGACAAACCCGCTTAGCAAGTTGTTAACGTCGGGAAGGGATTCCCGACCTACAACACTCTAACCGCGCCGAAGCCGTTGTCGCACATCGTTTTCCAAGTGCCGCCATTGCCCGCCGTTCAGCCATTTCTCGCACCAGTACGCCAATTGCGCCGGGTTGGAGCTCATGATCTTGTACTCCTGTTTGGCCTGATCCGGTCCTTCCGTCGGCCACCACGAAAGCGTGTCGAATTGCTGCTGAATATGGGCCTTGGCCGCTTCGAACGTGTCCGCATCGATTTGCAGGTGTCGTGTCGTCACAATGGATCTCCCGTAAAGTCAGTCATGAAATCGCGGTTTCAACTATTTTGACGCTCCATCTTAAATAAAATCGTTTTTCGCATTCACTCATCGAACAAAGGAGATGTCCATGAAAGCCATGCAATACACGGGCTACGGCGATCCGTCGAAAATTCATCCGGCCGAAGTGCCCGCGCCGAAACCGTCGTCCGACCAACTGCTCGTCAAAGTGGCCGCGAGTTCCGTCAATCCGATCGACTGGAAGCTGCATAACGGCAGTTTACGCTTTATCCTTCCGGTCCGGTTTCCGTCCATACCCGGCATGGACCTCGCCGGCGAAGTCGTGGAGATCGGCGCGAAGGTCACGCGTTTTCGGCCCGGCGACCGGGTGATGGCGTGTTTGCGCTCACGGGGTTTCGGAACGTCAGCCGAGTTTGCCGCGGTGGATGAACGCTTGGCCGCCTTGGCGCCGAAGACGATGAACGACCATGAAGCCGCGGCCTTGCCCTTGGCGGGGCTGACCGCTCTCCAGGCTCTGCGCGATCTCGGCCGCCTGAAGGAGGGCGGCAGGGTGTTGGTCGTTGGCGCTTCCGGCGGTGTCGGGCATTACGCCGTACAGATCGCCAAGGTGCTCGGAGCGGACGTTTCCGCGGTATGCAGCGGCGCCAACGCGCCCTGGGTACGTGAGCTCGGGGCGGACGAGATCATCGACTATACTCAGACGACCGAGTTCGGTCCCTTGGCCTCTTTCGATCTGATTTTCGATACCGTGGTTTCGGAGCCTTTCGGGCGTTATCAGGGTTTACTGAAACCGGACGGCATCTATGTATCCACTCTGCCCGCGATCGGTCTGATGGTTCGCTCAGTGTTGTTCCGGCTTTTTTCGAAGAAGAGGATCAAGACCGTCATGCTCAAGTCTAACGGGGAAGATTTGGCGTTCTTGAGCACACTGGCGGAACAGGGGCGGTTGCGTTCCGTCATCGACAGTGTGTTCCCGCTGTCCCAGTTGGATCTTGCGCATCGTCGGAGCCAATCGGGACACGCACGGGGCAAGATCGTCATCGACATACTCGGCGCATCTGCGGGATCGACCTGACACCTTCAACATCCGGGGATCGGTCCGCCGGGAATTATCGGAAAGACCCTATTCACTTCAATCGTTTTGGCTACAGATCTATGCGCATCGATTCATACGGCAACATGGAATTAACGGCGGAAGAAAACCAAGACCTCATGGATCGGCTGGACATACCGGAGAGCGATTACGACGATCCGCCCGTCGAAATCGAGTGTGTCGGAATAGAGAACGAGGTCGCCACGTTCAAGGCCACGAACACGAAAACGGGAAAGTCGGTTCAGATGGTATTCGACTTGATGGACGAGGAAGATTAGGTTTTTCGTCGCGTATAAGTCGGCCGAAATCGATATGAATCAGTAGCCGCCGGGCTGATGTCGCACCTCCTTCGCGGAACGCCCGGCGTTTGCCGCTTTCGCGGTATCGCAGCCGCGCTATGGCTTGCGTTGGGCCAAACGGCGGCTTATGCCGACTTCGTTCCTTTCGCCGATCAGATCGCGACTAACTTCTATTCCCTGCAATTGCGGGGCATTTCTTTCGAATCGGAAGGACAGCTTGCCGAGGTTTACGTGGCCGAGGGGACCATGGACCCCGCCTCGTTCGGTCACATCCGGATCACCGATTTAAGCGCCAACTCGATTCTTTTCGAGCAAACCTACGGAGATCTGGGGGGCATTTGCTGCAGTCCGCAGATCCGGGGCAGCTTTGCTCAGCAGCTCGTATTGCCCTATGCCACACCGCTCCAGATCGACATGAACGGCCAGGAGTTCAGCGGGATGTCGGTCCTCTACGGCAATACGGTGGTTGCATCGGGAAGAACATTTGACAATCAGTTCCCTTCCTTTTCGACAAGCTTGACGATTAATACCAACGTGCCGCCGACGGCAACCGACGATAGCATCGCCATCCCGCGCGACCAGGCGACGGCGATCGGGGTGCTGAACAACGATGGCGGAGCACAGCTCCAGCTCGCCGGCGTTTCGGCGCCGGCCCACGGCACCGCTGTTCCGAGTGGCTCGTCGGTGATCTATACCCCCGACGCGGGATACGTGGGTACGGATTCGTTCGTCTATACGGTGACCAACCCGGCAGGAAGCGCCAACGCGACCGTGACCATCACGGTCAATCCGCTCCCGCCGACCGCCGCCAGCCACAAAACCAGCACCACGACCGGGCAGCCGGTAACCGTCACGGTGGTGGAAAGCAATCCGGATCAGGTGGTCGTGACCTCGGTGTCCCAGCCCGCCAACGGCACCGCGACGGTGAGCGGAACCACCCGGGTGGTGTATACGCCGAGAGCGGATTTCGTGGGGGAGGACCGATTCACGTACACCGTCGCCAACTCGATCGGCGAGAGTACCGGCACGGTGACCGTGGTGGTCGGGGCCACTCTGAACACGGCCGGGGACCTGGTGCAGCAGGAATCCTTGGCCGGTACGCTTCAGAGCATCGTCAGTAGCAACAGCGCGTCCGAAGCCTTGCGGGAGCGCATTCGAGGGCTCACCGAATTGCTGAATCGACCCGGCGGGCTGGAACGGGTGGCGGAAGCCCTCAGCAGCATCAGTCCGGAAGAAACCGCCGCGCAGGCCCTCGGCGGCGGGCGGATCTCGCAGATTCAGGTCGGCAACGTCAACCAGCGGCTGGTGGAACTGAGAGCCGGAAGTTCGGGTTTCAGCGTGAACGGATTGACCCTGAATCTCGACGGGCAGACGCTGCCCGGCAATCTGCTGGCCGCTATGCTTCCTTTCGGCAGCTCCGGCGGAGCCAGCGGAGACGAGGACAGCGGATTCAGCAGGCTGGGCGTCTTCGTGAACGGCCAGTTCGAGTCGGGGGACCGAAACACCACGCGCTTGCAGCGGGGATTCAATTCCAAGGTTTACGGGTTCACGGCGGGCGTCGATTATTGGTTCACCCGGCGGTTCCTGATGGGCGTGTCCGCTGGTTACGGCTATACCGAATCGAATACCGTCCGAAAAGGAGGCGACCTCGAAATCGACGGTACGACGTTTTCCCTGTTCGGCAGCTATCAGCTCACCGACCGCTGGTATCTGGACCTGGTGGCCAACGGTACCTACAACCAGTACAGTTCGACCCGGAACATCGCCTATATCGACGCTTTCGGGCCGGTGCGAATGACCGCCAAGAGCGACACGGAAGGCTGGCAGCAGCGCTACAGCGTCAACAGCGGCTACGATTTTCCTCTTGGCGCGTGGACACTGGGTTTGCGCGGGCGCACGGAATACGGACGGACCACCATCGACGGCTATACGGAGCGGGGCGCGGACCCGCTCAATCTGGCGATCGACGCGCAGACGGTGGATTCGGTAACCACGGCCTTGGGCGGAATGGTGTCTTATACCGCCGGCACGGCCGTCGGTGTGTTCGTATCGCAGCTCGGTGTGGAATGGGAGCACGAATTCGCGAAAGACAGCCGTCTGATCGGCGCCCGTTTCGCCGACGACGCCGGCGGGCATCGATTCACCGTGAGCACCGACAGTCCGGACCGGGACTATGTCAATCTCAGAACCTCGGTTTCGGCGGTTCTCCCCCACGGCGGATCGGCATTCGTCCAGTACGAGACCCTGGTCGACAACCGCTTCGAAACACGCCATTCCGTCAATGCCGGCGTGCGGTTGGAGTTTTAGAGCATTTTCCGGTTGGGTGCGGAGGATGCGTCGGCAAGGGATTGCCGACCTACGCATCGGTGCCGCCAAGTAGGTCGGGAATCCTTTCCCGACACAGCCCATGGTAGGGCGGGTTAGGTGCGCACCATACCTTCCGCGCGTAACCACACGAGTCATGCGCGCACCGTAACCCGCCAAAGGACGGCGTGGCGGGTAACGGCGCACGCAAAGCGTAGTGGTCGATAGCTAGCTTGTGTTGGAGTGCGCCTAACCCGCCCCACGAAATCCGGTTTCGGTAAGCCATCGAAACGGGCGGGGCTCGGTTCGTTAACCTATTCAAACTCCAAAATCTTTTCTTCGATCGCTCGCCGGGAGATGCCGTGCCGATCCAGCAGTTCTTCCATCGTTCCCGATCGGGGCTCTTTGCTTACGGCGAGACGATGTACGGGTACCGTGGAATTCAAGGCCGCCGCGACCGCATCGCCGAGTCCCCCGTCGCGCCAGTGGTCCTCGACCACCACGACGCCTTGTGTTTCCCGCGCCGCCTGCTCCAGGGTCGCCACGTCCAGCGGCTTGACCGAATAGGCATCGATGACGCGCACCGATATTCCTCGCTGCTTCAGGCTGTCATGGGCTGCGAGCGCCTCGTGCACGGTGATGCCGGCCGCGACGACCGTGAATCGGTCGTCCCCGCCGGAGCGCAGGGCCTTGCTGCCGCCGATCGGAAAATCTTCATCTTCGGAATAGATGACCGGGGTTGAAGGGCGCGTGGTGCGGAGATAGACGATGCCCGGCGTCTTCACCGCCAGTTCGGTCAGGCGTTCGGCGCTGACGGCGTCGCACGGGTACAGCACGGTGCTGCCGGCCAGGGCGCGGAACATGGCCAGATCCTCCAGCCCCATCTGCGAAGGGCCGTCCTCGCCTATGGACACGCCGGCATGGCTGCCGCAGAACACGAGATGCGGCGGACGGCTGTGGCCCGCCATGCGGATGAAGTCGTAAGCACGCGAGAGAAAACAGGCGAAGCTGGCGGCGACCGGAATTTTGCCGGAAACGGCCAGGCCGAGCGCGGTTCCGACCAGGTTCTGCTCGGCGATATAGCTTTGGAAGAAGCGTTTCGGATAGCTTCGGGCGAAAAATTCGGTATACGTCGAGTTGCTCACGTCGCCGTCGAGCACCACGATTTCCGGCATGAGTCCCCCGAGCTTCTTGAGCGCATTCCCGAATCCCTTGCGCGTGGCGACTTTTTCGCCCGGCTGGTAGCCGATCTCGAGGGGCGGCGCCGGTTCGGGGTCGGAGCGCCGGATCTGGCCGACCCGCCGCGATTCCACCGTCATGTGCACGCCCGTATCGCCCAGTTCCTTGAGCGCCCTGTCCATCTCCTCCCGGCTCAGGGCCTTGCCATGCCAGCCGTGAGCGCCCTCCAGGAAGGGAACGCCGTGGCCTTTTTCGGTTCGGGCGATGATCGCCGTCGGACCGCCTTTTCGAGCCCGATACAAGGCGTCGAGAATGGCTTCCATGTCATGCCCGTCGATTTCGATGGTCGACCATCCGAAGGACTGAAAGCGGCGTGCGAATACCTCTGTGCGGTGGCCGTAAGGCGTGGGTCCGGTCTGGCCCAAACCGTTGACGTCGACGATCGCGACCAGCCCCGACAGCTTGTTGAGAGACGCGAACTGCGCCGCTTCCCACACCGAGCCCTCGGAGCACTCGCCGTCCCCCACGAGGCAGAAGACCCGGCTGGCGATGCCGTCCAGGCGGTTGGCCAGCGCGATCCCGTTGGCGGCGGCCAGCCCCTGACCCAGCGAGCCGGTCGCCACTTTGACCCAGGGATTGGTCGGCGTCGGATGGCCCTCGAAGGTGCTGTCGATTTTGCGCAGCGAACCCAAGTCCTCGTGACTCGCGCCGGACTCGTGGAGCGCGGCCCATAAGATCGGGGCCGCATGGCCCTTGGATAAGATGAAGGAGTCCACGTTGCGGGCGCTCGGGTCGCTCGGGTCCCAGCGCATTTCGTGAAAGAAGAGGGCGGCGACGATATCGGCGCAGGACAGGCTCGAGGTCGGATGGCCCGATCCCGCTTCGGTCGTCATCATGACGACGTCGCGGCGGAGTTGGCGCGCCATTTTCTGCAGGAGGGCGATGCCGCGGCGATTCGAGTATTTCTGGCACTTGTCCGCCAGGCTGTTCATCAGGGCGTCGTACGGTTCGATGAATTTCTGTACGCCCTCGTTTTCGAGCTGGGCGGTAACCAGGCCGAAATCGATTCCGAGCTTCGAAAGCCCCTCCATCACCCCTCGCGCCTCGTCCGAGCCTTCCTCGATCGTGTCGCGCACCGCGCCGTGATCGGCGAAGGCGTCGATGGTCGTTTCCGGCATGGTGTTGACCGTGTGGGGCCCGATCAGCGGTTCCACGTACATGACATCCGGGTAGTCCGGATTTTTCGTGCTGGTGCTGGCCCATAGCATGCGCTGCATACGCGCGCCCTTGTTTTCCAGAGCTTTCCATCGATCGCTCGCGATGATTCGCTTGAAGCTACGGTAAGCCAGCTTGGCGTTGGCGATCGCCGTCTTTCCCAGCAGCGTTTTCGGGTCCGGCTCGAGGTCGCGGGCAATCTCCGGGGAGATTCGCTGACTCAGGAGCTGATCCGCCAATACATCGATCCGGCTCAGAAAAAAGCTGGCCACGGAGGCGATGTTTTCCAGCGGGAGACCGGCCTCGGTCCTCCGTTCGAGCGCTCGGAGATAGGCCTCGGCGACGGCTTGGTAACGCTCGACGGAAAAGAGGAGGGTGATGTTGACGTTGATGCCCTCGAATAGAAGCTGCTCGATGGCCGGCAGGCCGGCGACGGTGCCCGGAATCTTGATGAACAGATTGGGCCGGTCCACGATGCGGGACAAATGCCGTGCCTGTTCGATCGAGGCCTCGGGGTAATGCGCGATGTGCGGAGACACTTCGAGACTGACGTAGCCGTCCAGTCCGGAGGTTTCGTCGTAAACGGGACGCAGGATGTCGCAGGCGTCTCGAATGTCGGTGGTCACCAGCGCTTCGTAGATCTCGCGCACGTCGGGGCATGGACGGCCGCCGCAGGTGAGGCTTTCGATTTGCTCGTCGTAATCCTTGGTTCCGGCGATGGCTTTCTGGAAGGTCTGCGGATTGGAAGTCACCCCGCGCAGGCCTTCGCGGCGGACGCGGCATTCGAGTTCGCCGCTGGTGATCATGCGCCGCGTGAGATTGTCGATCCAATAGCTTTGGCCGTGCTCGATGAGTTTTAGTAGAGCGTTCATTATGTCTTCCGTCCTATAAGGATAACGGCGCCGGATACTGCCGAAACGTTCTGGGGCGTGAGGCCGAAACAAGCTGTGGTCGGTCGGCAAATCCCTTGCCGACAAAGAGGCGGTGCGTCGGGCAGTTGTAGGTCGGCAATCCGTTGCCGACGAAGCGGTGCGTCGGGAAGGGATTCCCGACCTACTCCCGAGCTGTGGTAGGTCGGCAATCCCTTGCCGACGAAGGCGTCTCATCAAAGCCTTCCCTTCAGGCTGCGAGGGTCGATCGGGCCGGGTTCGGCAATCAGCTCGCGGGCTAAGTCGACGCGTTCCCAGACGTTCCATAACAGCACGCCTCTGACCCGACCGTCCCGCAGGTAATAGACGACGCCTTTTCGGTTCGGCTCCGACCAATCGGCGACTGTTTCGAGGCGGGAGTCGGTTTCTCCGACGGCTTCGTATCCCAGCTCGAACAGATCCGAATAGAAAAACGGAAGATGGTGATACGGAACGGTTTCCCCGGCCATGTTTCGACCGGCGTGCTTGCCCATGGTATTGGCATTGTCTTCATGTTCGACCCGCAAGCGTGTGTCCAGGGCCGGATTGTAGAAATTGGCGACGTCTCCGCTGGCATACACGTCCGGAGTACCGGCTTGCAGGAGGCCGTTCACCACGATGCCGTTTTCCACTCGAAGGCCCGCGCCTTTCGCGAGCTCGATGTTGGGGACGATACCGATGCCGGCCACCGCGGCATCCACGGAAATCGCCCGTTCGTTGGTGGTCTTCCCGTCGCGTAAGGTCAAGACGAGCTGGTTGTCCGACTTTTGAAGATCGGTGACCTGCTGTCCGGGCAGCACCTCGACGCCCTGCTGTCGATAGTAGTCGTTCAGGAACAGGCTGAGGTCGGGCGGGAACAGTCGCGCCCCTATCCCTTCTTCGGGAAAGACCATGACCACTTCCTTGCCGTTTATCGCCAGAGCGGCCGCGATCTCGGAACCTATGAATCCGCCGCCGATGACGGCAAAGCGCTGTTTTTCCTCGCTCAGCGCGCGAAGACGCTGATAGTCGTCGAGGGTTCGAAAATAAATGATGTCGTCGCCGCCGAAGGGGAGTCGCCGCGGGGTTCCGCCCGTCGCCAGCAGCAATTTATCGAAGGTGTAGGCGGTCCCTTGATCGTCGTCGATGCGCTTGGCCGCGAGATCCAGCGTGCTGGCGATCCGGCCGAGATGCAGAGCGACATTCCGTTCGACGTTCTTCCGCCAGATGCGCTCGAGCGGTTTTCCTTTCCAGAGTCCTTTGGAGAGGGGCGGGCGGTTGTAGGGAGGGTGCGCCTCCGCGCCGATCAGTCCGATCGTTCCCCCGGTATCGATCTCGCGTATGCCCCGAATCGCGGCGTCCGCCGTCATTCCGCCGCCGATGATGAGATAGTTGTAGTGCGGCATATCATTCGCCTCCGTCGGCGCCCTCGTCCGTCAAAGGTTTCGGCCGCGAGCGCCTTGAACTGTTTGGGCGCTAAACGAGCTTCGCCCTGAGCTTGATTTCGGCACCGGTGAGAAGCCGGGAGACCGGGCAATTCCGTTTCGCGTCGTCGGCGAACGTCTGGAATGTCGCTGCGTCGATTCCGGGTACGTCGCCCTCGGTATCCAACTCGATCGCGGTGATCTTGAACCCTTCGCCCACCTTTTCGAGGTGGACTTTCGCCGTCGTCGCAATGCGCTTGGGCGTGTGCCCGGACTGCGCCAAGCCGTGTGCCAGCGCCATGGAAAAGCAACCCGCATGCGCCGCGCCGATGAGCTCTTCGGGATTGGTGCCTTGCCCCTCTTGAAAACGCGACGAAAACGAATAGCTCCCGGTGAAGGCGCCGCTGCCCAATCGCATGCTTCCTTTTCCCTGAGCGAGATTGCCTTCCCACTCGGCCGATGCGCTTCGTACCGCCATGTTCCCTCCTTAAGATCTAGCTCTAAGACGGTGCGTGGGAAGCTACTGCGCGTCCCGATGGCGGCCCTTCGACTAAGCTCGGGATGAACTTATCCTCGGACCACTCGTGACGCTCCCCGCGCACCGTTTAAGGTATGAGACTTTTCTCCGAAAAGAGAGTTGCACGTTTGTTTTTCCGCATCCTTCCGGGGAGGGGCTATCATAAAGAACGCCACCGAGCCGCGATGCCTTTGCAAAACAATCTTCCCTGATAAGAAAAATGACAGATATTCAGCAAACGTCTGGTGATGATGCACTCGACAAAACCAGGATCTTGCCCTCGTCCGCCGGCAATCGTCCGGGTCCGGCCGCGGTTGCCGCAGACGACGATGCGGAAAAGACGCGGCTGGCGACCCTCGCCCCTGGGGTGCCGGAGGCGCCGCGTCCCGTCGCGGCTTCCGCGCCGAGCGATGATGGCGATTCGACTCGGCTGAGCACCCGGACCGGCCACAGTGTCCCGCCGCCGGTCGAATCCGCGTTAACGGTAAGGCCTTTGCAAATCGGCGACGTCCTCAAGGACCGGTTCGTGCTGGAGCAGGTGCTGGGCGAGGGCGGAATGGGCGTAGTGTTCAAGGCACTGGACCTGCGCAAGAAAGAGGCCAACGACAAAGAGCCCTATGTTGCTTTGAAGGTCCTCAACGAGGATTTTCAGCAAAATCCCGTTTCCCTGATCGCGCTCCAGAGGGAGACCAAACGGGCTCAGACGCTTTCCCATCCGAACATCATCAACGTATATGACTTCGACAGGGACGACCGGCACGTCTTCATGTCGATGGAATACCTCGAAGGCCAGCCCCTCAACCGATTGATCCGAGAGCTTCCCGAGGGGGGCATGCCGTTCAAGAAGGCCTGGCCGATCATACAGGGCATGGCGGAAGCGCTGGCCCACGCCCACAAGAAGAACATCGTCCATTCGGATTTCAAGCCGGGCAACGTCTTCATCGACGAGAACGGCGAAGTCAAGGTGCTCGACTTCGGCATCGCCTGCGCCGCGGGCCGAACGGACAAGAAGGGCGGCGACGCGACCGTATTCAATGCCCGCGATCTGGGGGCGCTGACGCCGGCTTATGCGAGTTACGAGATGCTCAAGGACGAGGAGCCGGACCCGCGCGACGATATTTACGCCCTGGCCTGCGTGACTTACGAACTTTTGGCGGGGAAACATCCGTACGCAAAAATTTCGGCGGACGTCGCGGTCGAACTGAAATTGCAGCCCAAGCCCATCTCCGGCTTGAACGGCAGGCAATGGAGAGGTCTCAAGAGAGCCCTCGCCCTCAAGCGCGAGGACCGTACCCCGACGGCCGAGGATTTCATCGGCGATCTGCAGAAGCGGTCGCCGGTGTTCTACGGAAGCTGGGCCGCCGCCACGGTTGTCGTCCTGGCCATCGGCAGCAATGTTTACATGGGCCTGCATAAAGCCAAGGAGCCGCCCAAGATCGCGACCACGCTCACCGCCGAGCAGCACGCGAAAGTCGCGGATCTGCTGGAACTGGCGGACATTCACTTCGAGGTCGGCTATTTGACCGCCCCGACCGGCGCCAATGCTTTGTGGGCCTACCGCGAGGCGCTCAAGATCGATCCCTACAACGAAAAGGCGGCCAGCGGCATACAAAAGATCGCGAACGCCCTGGAGCTGGAGGCATGGAAAGCGTTCGAGCAAGGCAACCGCGTCGATAGCCTGAAGAAAGTATTGGAGGGGCTGGAAGCCGTCCCGAATCACGATGGTCTGCTCAAACTCAAGGGCAAGCTTGAACGTTGACAATGGAGCGTCCCGCGTTTCCGCTCCGTTTCCGGATACGCGGTTCGGGCTCGCACGCTGAGCGCCGGTCCCGAGGGACGGCAAGTCTAGGCATTTGTCATCCCGTCTTTCCGCCATCTCCCGCTATTCCTTGACAGCATTTCAGAAAAATCCGGTCTATGCGCGGAAATGCCGGAGCTCTGTACGAACTATTGCGTATTTTTGGATAGAACGAAGGGCGGCCTGATCGAAATTATTGGATACGGAGACGTAAGTCCTCGTGTAGCGTCCTGGTAGCTTATCGGATTGGAGTGCCGTAACAAGAGCGGTCCGAGATAGGCGCGCAACTCCGAAAGTACGGAGTACCCTGAATCGAAGGAACGCAGAGGGTCGTCCCGCATGAATGACCGATGTTTTCGCCGAAAATTGCCGCTGGGGGCGCTGGCTCTGTCGGGCGTTTTCGGTTTGGGTCTTGTTGCCGGCTGCCGGGAAGAACGGGGCATAGGCGAGTTCAGGCAGGCGCCGCCGGCAGGGGGAACGCCCACCGGCGCGCCCATGGTTGATTTGCGCCCCGGCCCCGAGATGCCGGAGCTGCCGCGATTCCGAAATCCTTTCGCGGGGGACCGGCAGGCCATCGCCGAAGGCAAGGAGCTCTGGGACTGGTTTAACTGCTCCGGCTGTCATGCCAGCGGCGGCGGGGCAATCGGTCCGCCGTTGATGGACGACGAGTGGATCTACGGTCCTCACGACGACAACCTGTTCGCCAGCATCGTCGAGGGCCGGCCCAAGGGTATGCCTGCCTACGGCGGGCGGATTACCGATGTACAGGTCTGGCAGATCATCGCTTACATCCGCACGCTGCAACCCGAGTACGCGGCGACCGGCGCGCCTGAACCCAGGCGCCGGGAATCGGCGGATGAAAGCGGGAAATCGCCCGGCGAGCCGAAACGATGAACCAAGGCGCATGGAATCCGGGCCGGAGCGGGGGAGCGCGATGCCGGGTGAAGCGGGTCGTCCTTCCGGTTTTCGTCTTGCTGTTCGGCGGCTGTTCCGGGGTTCAGGACGCCACCAATCCGATGAGCCCGCAGGCACAGATGCTGGCCAACCTGTGGTGGGCCATGTGCATCGTGGCCACGCTGATTCTGCTGGCGGTCATGGTTGCGCTTCTGACCGGCGTGTGGCGCTCGCGGGGCCGGCGCGGGGAAGCGCCTCTGAATCGGCGCCAGAGCCGCAATCTGGTGCTCGCCGGCGGCGTGATACTGCCGGCTATCGTACTCCCGATCGTTTTGATTTCCAGCGTGTCGATTCACCGAGAACTTTCGGAGGAGCCGCCGGAAAATGCGCTGACCGTGGAGGTGATCGGACGCCGCTGGTGGTGGGAGATCCGTTACCTCGACGAACAGGATAGGGCGGTCGCGGTTACCGCCAACGAAATCCACATCCCGGTCGGCCGGCCGGTGAAATTCCTGCTCAAATCCAGAGACGTCATCCACAGCTTTTGGGTGCCCAATCTGAGCGGCAAGATGGATCTGATTCCAGGTCAGACCAACACCGCTTGGCTCACCGCCGACCGGGCCGGGGAATTTCGCGGCCAGTGCGCCGAGTTCTGCGGCATACAGCATGCGAACATGGCTTTTTGGGTGGTTGCGGAGCCGTCCGAAGTCTTTTCGAACTGGCTGGCTCGGGAGCGCGCTCCGGCGGTCGAACCCGCCGATCCGGTTCTCGCCAGGGGACAGCAGGTCTTTCTTTCATCGCCGTGCGTACTCTGTCACTCGATCCGCGGGACCGCCGCGCTCGGACGGGTCGCGCCCGATTTGACCCACCTGGCCAGCCGGCGGACTCTCGCGGCCGGAACCCTGCCCAATAATCGCGGCAACCTCGCGGGCTGGATTCTCGATCCTCAGCACGTCAAACCGGGCAACAAGATGCCTCCCGTCAATTATGACGCCGAGAGCCTGCATCCCTTGCTGAGTTATCTGGAGAGCCTGAAATGAAGGAGAAATTTTACACGCAGTCGCCGGCAAGGGATTGCCGGCCTACAAAGGCTGGCGCTTGTTTCGGCCTACATGCTCGCGCCCGAGGTAGGTCGGGAATCCTTTCCCGACAGCTTCGTCGGCAATGGATTGCCGACCTACGATCTTCCCGACTGCCTCGGGACAGGCTCCGTGTTCCCGGCATGGTGGCCTTCCCGCCGTTGATTGCCGGAAACGCTGACGCTTATTCCGGCCTACCAGCTTGCGCCCCAAGCAGGTCGGGAATCCCTTCCAATCGCAAACGGTCATCCGGGGAAGGGGCTGGCCGGCGCTCCCGGCCAGGCCGTTTGCGATTGGAGCACCCGAATGACCGTTTGCGATTGGAGCGCCGAAGCCCCCCTTCCCGACGCCACGTCCCGGCCGCGCGTGTTCGTCGGCAATGGATTGCCGACCTACGATCGAGAAGTTTACGGACAGGGGCATCCTACATAGGCCGAGATAAGCCCCTTGGCTCCAGTCGGGACAGGCTTCGCGTTCGCGACAAAACGAAAAGGGCATGCCCATGACCGCGAGCACCGAAACGGATCGGCCGGGAGTCGGGGAGCAGGCGTCGGAGCGCCCGGCGATTTCCCGTAAGGCGGAGGAACTCGACCGGACCTGGTATTCCGCGTCAGGCTTCGTCGGCTGGTTCACCCAAGTGAACCACCGCATGATCGGCAAGCGCTTCATTGTCACTTCCTTCATCTTCTTCCTGATGGCAGGAATCGAATCGCTGCTTCTGAGAACCCAGCTCGCGGTGCCGGAAAATTCGTTCCTCACGCCGGATCACTTCAACCAGCTTTTCACCATGCACGGCTCGACCATGATGTTTTTCTTCGCCGTGCCCATGATGGAAGGGCTGGGCATCTATGTCGTCCCGCTCATGATCGGGACCCGCGACATGGCTTTTCCCCGCCTGAACGCTTTCGGCTATTACGTATACCTGATCGCCGGAGTGACGCTCTACGCCGCGGGTTTTCTGGGCCATGCGCCGGACGGGGGCTGGTTCGCCTACGTGCCGCTGACGCTGACCCAGTATTCGCCCGGACTCGGTCTGGACTTCTGGGCGACGATGATCACGTTCATCGAAATCTCCGCGCTGGTGGCGGCGGTGGAGCTGATCGTGACCATATTCAAGCAGCGTGCGCCCGGCATGTCGCTCAACCGCATGCCGCTGTTCGTGTGGGCCATGCTGGTGACCATGTTCATGATCGTGTTCGCGATGCCGCCCCTGATGGTGGGCAGCGTCATGCTGGCTCTCGACCGCACGGTGAGCACCCATTTTTTCATGACTTCGGGAGGCGGCGAGCCGCTGCTCTGGCAGCATCTCTTCTGGTTCTTCGGCCATCCGGAGGTCTACATCATCCTGGTGCCGGCGCTCGGCGTCATCTCGTCCATCGTCGTGACCTTCGCGCGGCGGCCCATCTTCGGCTACACCGCCATGGTGCTCTCGGTGGTGGCCATCGGCTTCGTCGCCTTCGGGCTGTGGGTGCACCACATGTTCACGACCGGCCTTCCGGCGCTGGGCGTGAGCTTCTTCACGGCCGCGAGCGTGATGATCGCCGTGCCGAGCGGCGTGCAGATATTCTGCTGGATCGCGACGCTTTGGGGAGCGAGGCTGCGGTTCGCGACGCCGCTTCTGTTCGTGCTGGGTTTCTTCTTCATCTTCGTGCTCGGCGGGCTGACCGGCGTAATGGTGGCCTCGGTGCCGTTCGATACGCAGGTTCACGACACTTACTTTTTGGTCGCGCACTTCCACTACGTGCTGATCGGCGGGGCGGTGTTCCCGGTGTTCGGCGCGATCTACTACTGGTTCCCCAAAGTCTTCGGGCGCATGCTGAACGAGACCGCCGGCAAGTGGAGCTTCGTCCTGATGTTCGTCGGTTTCAACATGAGCTTTTTCCCGATGCACCAGCTCGGCTTGCAGGGCATGCCGCGCCGGGTCTACACCTATCTGTCCGAATCGGGGTGGTTCGAATTGAGCCTGCTGGCGACCATAGGCGCGTACGTCTTCGCCCTCGGCGTGCTCGTCACCGCGGTCGACGCCCTGCTGAGTTTCCTGCGAAAACCCGACGCACCGGACAACCCCTGGGGCGGGGATACTCTGGAATGGGCGACAAGTTCGCCGCCGCCCAATTACAACTTCGAGGATATCCCTGTGGTGCGCGGCCGTTGGGCGCTGTGGGAGCGCGGCGAGGAGCCGGCGGGAACGGTGGTGGGACTCCGCTCCGGGCGGCGCGAAGTGCTGGTCACGACGCTGCTCGATGCCGAGCCGCACGCCGTGGCGATTCTGCCGGGACCTACGATCTGGCCTTTTCTTTCCGCCGTCGCGGTGGCGGCGGGTTTTCTCGGCTTCATCCGTCATCCGATCTGGTTCCCGATCGGCTTGCTGCTGACCTTCGTCGGATTCGTCGGATGGCTCTGGCCGCGCGCGGTCGGAGGTTCCGCCGAGGAGGAGCAAGCCCGATGAACGCCGAAACCCGCTTCGATGCCGGCGAGCTTCCGCGTCTGCCCGCCGACTACAGAGCACCCTTGTGGTGGGGCATCGTCGGTCTCATCCTGGTCGAATCGGTGGTGTTCGCCACCCTCATCACCAGCTATTTCTATCTCGGCATCGATCAGCCGGAATGGCCGCCGGCGGGCACCAAGACGCCCGATCTGGTCAAGCCGACCCTGGGCACGCTGGTGCTGATGGCCAGCAGCCTGCCGATGCACTGGGCCGACCGCGGCATCACCCGAGGCAACCAAACGGCCCTGCGCTGGGGGCTGTTGCTGAGTATCGCGCTGGCGGTGACGTTCTTGGTGCTGAAATACATCGAGTACAGCGAAATGGGGTACCGATGGTATACCCATTCCTACGGCTCCATTTCCTGGACCATCATCGGCTTTCACAGCACCCATGTGGTTGCGCTGATCCTGAAGACGGTCGTGGTCAGCGCTCTCGCATGGATAGGCTACTTCAGCGAGCGGCGCAGTCTGGCGGTGAAGGTCAACGGGATTTACTGGCACTTCGTGGTGGCGGTCTGGGTACCGCTGTACGTCACGCTGTACTGGATGCCGCGCGTTTTAAAGTGAGGGAAGAAAGGTGTTGCAGGCCGATGCGGAACGGTATTTCTCGGAGCGTAGCGGTATCGCCGCGCTATGGGCCGGTTTGCTGGCGGGTCCCGTCGCCTGGGCCTTGCACCTTCAAACCAGTTACAGCATCACGCCGTTCTTCCACGGCACCGGGTCGACTCTCGCCCTGTATCTGGTGACTTTGGCGGCCCTGGTGATCGCCGCGGCCGGCGGGTTGATCTCCTGGCGGAATTGGCAAAGGGCAGGGGCGGCGTGGCCGAGCGGAGAAGGCGGGGTGATCGCGCGGAGCCGCTTCATGGCGGTTTCCGGGATGATTGTCAGCGCCTATTTCTTCGTGACCATCCTGGCGCAGGCCGTTCCGATCATGATGCTGCGCTCGTGAGGCCTGCCATGGCACGAAATCGTATTGCGCGCCGAACCGTCATTCCCTCCTTGTCCGCTGCGTTCGGTGTTCCCGCATGCGGACATGCTCACGAAGGGAGTTCGGCGATTTCCGGCTTTCAGTGGACCGCCTGGAATTTCGAGCCCTGGGTCCTGTTTTGTCTTGCGCTGTCGGCCGGACTGTTCATGGCCGGATTGCGGCGGCTGTGGCCGAAAGTCGGCGCGGGCCGTCGGGTGCTCATCCAAAAGGCGCTGGCTTATGCCGGGGGATGGCTGCTCATCGCTCTGGCCCTGATTTCGCCCCTGGATCGGCTTTCGAACGAGCTTTTTTCGGCACACATGGTCCAGCACGAGATCCTGATACTGCTCGCCGCGCCGCTGCTGGTCTTGAGCCGTCCGATCGCCTTTGCCCTGTGGGCGTTTCCGCGCGGGTGGCGGAAGTCTCTGACAGGCTATTGCAAAACCGGCTGGGTCGGGCGTTTCTGGCGCAGAATGACCGTGCCCTTGGCGGCCTGGACGATACACGGGGCCGTCATATGGATCTGGCATGCGCCGGTCTTTTTTCAGGCGGCGCTGAGACATGAGGACGTGCACACGCTGCAGCATCTGAGCTTTTTCGTTTCGGCACTGGTGTTCTGGTGGGCGATCATCCGAGGCGGCGAAGGGGCGAGAGGGTACGGGGCCGGGGTGCTATACGTGTTCTCCACGACGGTGCATACCAGCCTGCTAGGTGCGTTGCTGACCTTCAGCAGCCAGCCGTGGTATCCGGCCTACGGCGGCTCGGCGGCGGCCGGACTGAGCGCGCTCGAGGATCAGCAGCTCGCGGGGCTCATCATGTGGGTTCCCGCCGGCGCTATCTATCTGGTCATCGCCCTCGGGATGTTCGCCGCCTGGCTGGAGGCGATCGGAAAAAACGCGGGCGGCGCGGCGGGGCACAGCGGGAGCCCGCTCCCGAGGGGACCATGATGTTGAGGGAGTTTTGAAAAAGTTATTTCCCTTTGGAGGGTGTCATAAAAATAGGATGTGCTGAACGCAGTGAAGCGCGGCAATCGCGAACTCTGTAGCTCTGTAGGATGGGTAGAGCGAAGCGAAACCCATCGATAGTGGGTTGGCGAAGCGTAACCCACCCTACGCGGAGTGTGTCCGAGCGGAACGGGGCGTTATACAAGGAGGATTCGACATGGAGCAGCCAAAAACCGGTCAGAGTCCTGTGGCCTATGCTTTGCCCGGCAAGATCGGAACGCGTCTCGGTGTGATGCTCGTCGCGCTCGGCGGTCTGGCCGGGTGGCCGGGAGTCGTGTCGAGTCAAGTTCCCGAATCCCGGGTCCAGGCACAAGCCGTTCCGCCTGCCGAGGCGGAGGACGGCCAATGGACCATGCCGGCCAAGAACCATGCGAGCACCCGCTATAGCGGACTCGACCAGATTACTCCCGAGAACGTCGGGAATCTCAAGCTCGCCTGGTCCTTTTCGACCGGCCTGAACAAGGGGCACGAGGCGGCGCCGCTGGTGATCGGCGATACGATGTACGTCGTCACGCCTTATCCCAATGTTCTCTACGCGCTGGACCTCAAGGAAAAACCGGGCGCGATGAAATGGAAATTCGAGCCGAAACCGGCTGCCGCCGCGCAAGGGGTCGCTTGCTGCGACGTGGTCAATCGTGGGGCGGCCTACGCCGACGGCAAGATTTTCTTCAACACCCTCGACAACCATACTTTCGCGGTGGATGCGAAGACCGGAAAACAGGTCTGGAAGACCAAGCTCGGCGACATCAATCGGGGCGAATCCATGACCATGGCGCCCCTGGTGGTGAAGGGCAAGGTGCTGGTGGGCAACAGCGGCGGCGAGTTCGGCGTGCGCGGCTGGCTCACGGCGCTGGACGCCAATACGGGAAAAATCGCGTGGCGGGCCTATACCACGGGTCCCGACAAGGACGTGCTGATCGGTCCCGAATTCAAGGCTTTTTATCCGGAGGACAACGGCAAGGATCTCGGCGTCACGACCTGGCCGCCCGATCAGTGGAAGATCGGCGGCGGCGCCGTGTGGGGCTGGATTTCGTACGACCCGGAGCTGGACCTGATTTATTACGGCACCAGCAATCCCAGCCCGTGGAACCCGGAAATGCGGCCCGGCGACAACAAATGGACCTGCGGCATCTTCGCCCGCCGCCCCGCGACAGGCGCGGCGGTATGGGCCTACCAGTGGAGCCCTCACGATCTCTACGACTACGACGGCGTCAACGAGAATATCCTGGTGGATCTGCCGGTTAATGACCGGATTCGGAAGCTTCTTCTGCGCGCGGAGCGCAACGGGTACGTCTACGTCATGGACCGGACGACCGGGGAAATCCTGTCGGCCGACCCGTTCGTGCCGACCAATGTCACCCGCGGCATCGATCTCGAGACCGGACGGCCCATTCACGTCGAGGAAAAGAAGCCGCAGACGGGAAAAACCGTCACCGACATCTGCCCGGCACCGCCCGGCGCCAAGGACTGGCAGCCGGCAGCCTGGTCGCCGCGGACCGGTCTACTTTACCTTCCGCACAACAACCTCTGCATGGACATGGAGGGATTGGAGGCCAACTATCTCGCCGGCACTCCCTACGTGGGGGCACGGGTGCACATGCACGCGGGACCCGGCGGGCATCGCGGCGAGTTCACCGCCTGGGACCCCCTGAAACGGCAGGCCGTATGGAAGATCAAGGAGCGCTTCCCGGTGTGGAGCGGCGCGGTGGCGACGGCGGGCGACGTTGTTTTTTACGGCACCATGGACCGCTGGTTCAAGGCGGTGCACGCCCGTACCGGAGACGTTCTGTGGCAGTTTCAGGTCGGTTCCGGAATCATCGGCCAGCCGGTGACTTATCGGGGACCCGACGGCAAGCAATATGTCGCGGTGCTTGCCGGAGTCGGCGGCTGGTCGGGCGCCATCGTGTCGGGCGGGCTGGACCCGCGCGACGGCACCGGCGCGCTCGGCTTCGTCAACGCCATGAAGGACTTGCCCGAACACACCAACCCCGGAGGGACGCTGTATGTATTCGCCCTCCCGTAATGCCGGACGGGCGCTACCGGGAGAGGGGACGTGTCCGGGAAGCGGGATCGCCATGGTTTTCGTGTTGTGCCTGCTCGGAGCTTGCGGGGGCGGGAAAGAGTCCGACGCCATCGCCCTGACCGGCGGCAATCCGGAGCGGGGTAAGGACGCCATCCGCGCCTACGGCTGCCCGTCCTGCCACACTATCCCCGGCGTGTTCGGCGCGGATGGCCTGGTGGGGCCTCCTCTCGGCGGAATCGCCAAGCGGGTCGCCATCGCGGGCATTCTGCCGAACACCCCGGAAAATATGATCCGGTGGCT
The DNA here is from genome assembly GCF_017832375.1 of Methylocaldum sp. RMAD-M. Taxonomy (NCBI): domain Bacteria; kingdom Pseudomonadati; phylum Pseudomonadota; class Gammaproteobacteria; order Methylococcales; family Methylococcaceae; genus Methylocaldum; species Methylocaldum sp. RMAD-M. The sequence continues at coordinate 48,280 of NZ_JAFIBZ010000030.1, forward strand.
GCAAAATCCTCCGGCCGTCAATCCGCAGACCCTGATGCCGAACATGAATGTTCCGGAATCCGACGCGCGTGACATCGCGAGCTATCTTTACACGCTGCTCGATTGAAACGCTTGCGTGGCGGTGTCGCCGGCTGTGGATCGCTCTTCTTTTGTGCGGATGCGCGGCCGAGTCCCGGTTAGCGGATGAATCCGGGGGAAGCGGCGTCCGTCCGGCGGCATCGCTTGGTCTGCAATTAGAGAATTTTCCGATTCGGTGTCAGAGCGCCCGACCTACGTGCTTCCCGCCCGACACGAAGCCGTGCACCGGGATGAAAAACGCTCCAGGCGAGGCCGGCCCGCTGCGGACGGCGGAAGGCTTGCGCTGGAGCGAGGTGCCGGACAAGTTATATGCCGGTCCTTTTTCGAAAGGCGCCCTGACCGGAGAGCGCTTCGGGCTGTTGCCGAGTTCCTCCTTTCGGCTCGCCACCGGGCGGTGCACGGATTGTCCGGTGCCCGAGGCGGCGCTCTGGTATTTTCGCGACGAACTCATCGCCGTTCCTGATGGACTTCGGCCGATCACCGGCACGGCGCTTTTCGAGCCGGAGCGGAGCGAAACGCCCCGTCCGCCGCTGGTCTGGATAGGCGCTCCCGAGATCGTCGAACACGCGACCTTGTCCGAAGACGGACAGTTTCTCCGCGCACCGGCGGGTGAGATCGCGTTTGCGGTCACCCCGGCGATTCCCACCAATCGGGCCTATCTCGATCGTTCCACCGTGGCTTTTCTTTCGAAACGGCCGCTGCGCATGCGAGGCGTCACGCTGAGCCATCGGGGGGCTCCGGTTTTCGTCGCCCGGACGATCTGGCCGGAAGATACCCGTATCGACATCGATGGAGCCCGATTTGAGCCGTTGAAAGAGCGGGAAACCTTGACGACCTTGATCCGGGCACAGACCGGCGGCGTGACGGGCATCTACGCCGCGCGGGTGTTATGGGAGCGTCATCCGGGACAGCCCCGCCGCTGGGCGAGCCGCCCGGTGCTCGCCTTCGTGCTCGACGGCGCCCAGGGCGACGATGACGGCGCGCACGGCGGCCATCTCGCGCCCGCCGCCGGGATATTGGGCCCGCAAGGCGAATGGAGCGATTGGCTGGCCGCCAACTTCTATCCCATAGACGACAAGAACGCAAAAGGCATTCTCTCGGCCATGGTGCCCATGGACAATTACCTCGCGGATCTCAACAGCGGACAGGCCTGGTACCGTCCGAACTACATGCTCGTCGCGGTCATGCGCGATTCCCGAATTCCGCGCCGGGTGCAAGCCACCTTGCAACAGGTGCTACACGGCTATTACTGCCATGTCATCGGTTACGACCGGGCCGCCAACAACAGCACCGCGCTGGTCATCGATCCCTTGCGCTGGCTGGGCTGGAACATTCCGGAGACCGGTCCGACCAGCTATCTCGCCGCCGTGGCCGCTTTCCCGGTGGCGGCCCTGGTTCAGATGAGCCTCGCCGGCGGCAGGGATGTGTTTCGCACGCTCGCTGCGGAGAAGACCCGGCTCGTGCCCAGAGAGGCCTTCGAGACGATAGGCCGAGACCTTCTCGATCTCGTCGAGGGGAGCGCTCCGACGCGAGAGCTGACCCCTTTCGAGCAGATGCTCGCGGCCGATACCGAGGCTGTACTTTTCGTCCGGATACCGCAGATTCCGTCCAGCCGCCGCTTCGGAACCTATCCGGCGGGTTCCCTGACCGAACTCGCCGGCCGGGTGCCGTGGAGCCGGAATGAATGGGAAACCGCCCCGGACCCCGGCGAACAGCCTTTTCCGGAACGGCTGGTAGGCTCGTGCAGATGAGCAGCGACCGATTTGCCGGCGCGCATCCAGGCACGGCGCCCGGGGGGGCTATGGTCTCCCCGGGCAGTGGAAAAGACGGAAATCGGTCGGACCGAGAACGCTGTAGCACAGCAGGACAATCAGATGGATCTACTGAACTGGAACTGGAGCGAATTTCTGTCTCACGTGCTCAAGCTTGCAGGAGCGTTCGTACTCGCTCTGCCGATCGCCCTGGAGCGCGAAAGAACGACCCGCACCTTGGGATTGCGGACTTTCCCTCTGGTTGCGCTAGCAAGTTGCGGTTATATCCTGGTCGGGGAGTCGGTCGTCGGTACCGCTCAGGATGCGCAGGCGCGCATCATCTCCGGATTGATGACGGGTATCGGCTTTATCGGCGGCGGAGCGATTTTGAAGACGTCGACAGGTGTCCGGGGAACGGCCACGGCGGCTAGCCTATGGTCGACCGGCGCAATCGGCGCTTCGGTCGCCCACGGCTTGTATGAGATCGCCGTGCTGATCAGTACGATCAATTTTCTGACTTTGCAGTTTCTGACGCCGATCGAGCGTCGAATGGGCAAAAAGGATCGGCCGGATTTGGAGGACTCTTGATGCGCAGATCGACGTTTTCGGTCAGCCGCCGCACATTCTGACGTTGCAGAGACCGCTGGTTTGTGAGGGGCGGCTGGTGCGGAAGCGCTCCCGACGGGAATCGAGCGAGTCGATGTTTCCGGACAGATCGGATTCGTGATGGAATAAGCTCACCGCTTGATCGCTCGCTGCCGCGGGTGAGGTTTCGCGGCGGCGATCACGAATTTTCAAAAAAGAAAGTGGGGGGAAAGTTATGTTCGTGTTCGACAGGAAGGAGTTTTTCGAGGGCTATCGTTCCGCGTTCGGACCCATGACGCAATACCGGGTCGACGCGCTGGAGTCTCTGCTTGGCGAAATCGAACAGGATATCCGTTTCGACGGGACGGACACGGACCGGCAACAGTTGGCCTACTGCCTGGCGACATTCAAATGGGAAACGGCAAACACGATGAGGCCGATCGACGAGCACGGCTCGGCGGCCTACTTTGAATCCCGCTATGGATCGCATACCTCGGTAGGCCGGCGGCTGGGCAATCTTTACCCGGGCGATGGCAATCTTTTTCACGGGCGCGGTTTTGTACAGCTGACAGGCCGAAACAACTACGAGAGAGCGGGAAGATTTCTGAACGTGGATCTGATCTCGAACCCCGATAAAGCAAAGGAGCCCAAGCTGGCTTATCAAATTGCCGTCCAGGGAATGAAGGAAGGATGGTTCACGGGCAAAAAGCTCGGACATTTCATAAAAGACGGAGTATCGCCCGATTATGAGAATGCTCGAACCATCATCAATGGCCACGACAAGGCTACAACGATCGCCGACATCGCACGCCGATTCGACGGTCTCTTGCGGGCGTCCGCCCTTCAGCGATCATAGCGAAGATGGCATCGGTCGATTTGGGATTCCGTCGGATCGACGGCGCTGCCGTATGAGTCCATTTCGGGAATGTCATGGAGCGCACAGGGAGTTGGGATCGCTATGAAATTGTTCGGGTTCGGCATCACCGCCGCTTTTGTAGGTCTGTTTCTGGTTGCTTCGGGAGTAAAGGCCGGAGGCGATCAAAACAAGTCCGATTTGACTCGAGAGGAGCGAAGCGCCTGGTATCAGAGACTGAAATGGCCCGCCGACTGCGAGGAGAGCTTCCAAAGCCAAGCCGAGGATATTCCCGATGCCGGCCTTACCTTTCATCGCCTGAAGGACAAGCAGTATCTCGTGGAGATACAGTGCTACCTGGGCGCTTATCAACCCGGTTTTGTCTTCATGTTTTATGACGAAGCCCGGGCGAAAACGGCATTGTTGAAATTCAAACGTTATGAGCGCGAGACGGATGGCCGCGTCTCCCGCTATCTTGAAACGGAGCTGAGCGGATTTCCCGAATTCGACGACAAAACGAAGGAACTGAAAGTCTGGTCGAAATCCCGCGGCATCGGAGACTGCGGCTCGATCGTCGTTTACACTTTTCGGAACGGCCAGCCGGTCGTCGAGGAAGCTCGGGCTCAAGCCTGTCAGGACGACCCCGACGCTCCATTTGCGGAGCCGGAAGCCTGGCCGAGAGTCAGAAATCCTTAAAGCCTTCGGGCAGGAGACTTGCGAAGAAGGTTGAAGCCGAACGCCGGTGTCGGTGAGACGATCGCCATGGTCGTTGACGCTAAGTACATTCCGCAAATATTTGCGGAATCTCGACAGATTGGCTTGATTGGCGGGGTTGTCCTGCAGGTTGCCTATGCCGCAAGACTTCCCTGAATGTACTTAGAGCATTTTCATGCCTACTGTACGGGCATTCGCGCGTAGGTCGGGAATCCTTTCCCGACACCACGTCCCGGCCGAGCGTCTTCGTCGGCAAAGGATTGCCGACCTACGAAAGCTTGAGTCGATCTACCCTGGCCGAAGGCGCCAACGACTCCTGCCAGGCCTGTTTTGCCGTACGAGCGAGATGAAAAAGCTCTAGCCGGCCTGGACAAAATAACAACAACCGGACTTACGCATTTTGCCCTTTTTCCTTCGAGAGACGGAAGAAGAGTCCATTTTCGTAAGTCCTGAACAACGTCGAGACTGGAGGGGTGCCATCATGCTGAAATCGATCGATATCCTAATCGGGCTTTCTGTCGTCATGCTGATCGTCAGCATGGCTGTGACTCTGATGACTCAGGCCATGCTGGCTCTGCGTCAAAGTCGCGGAAAGCACTTGCTGGCCGGACTCGTGGACCTGCTCGAGCAGCTCGATCCCGGCGTGGAGCGGCGCTGCGCCGAGGAGATAGCGAAGATGATTCTACGCAGTCCAATCCTCAATGGCGGCAAAATATTCGGTTTGATCCGGTATGGCGAGGTGATTCACCGCGAGGAGCTCACCAAGATGCTGCTCGACCTGGCATCGCGAGACCCGAAGGACGTGACGATGACCGAGCTGCAACAGACAGCGCTCAAGGGATTGAAGAAAGTGATGGCGGAAAACGGTATCTCCGACCCCGACCAAACGCTGAAGAATATCCATATGGCGGCCCTCCAACTGGAGAAATCCAACCCCGAACTCGCCCACGACGTCCGCCAGAATATTGCCCTGTTGCAGGAAGCCGCCAGCCAATTCTTGGCGAAAATCAACTTGCGGTTTGATTCGGTCATTGATCGCGTCAGCGAACGCTTCACCTTCGGTGCCCGCGTTTGGACTTTCGTCAGCGCTACGGTGGTAGCCGTCGTGCTGCAACTGGACACGGTGACGCTGGTGAACCGATTTGCCATGGACGACGCCATGCGAACCGCTTTTGTCGAGGAGGCGATGAAGATCGATCAGGCACAGTATGTCGTAGCCAGCTTGGAGGCTCAATCCGCCACGCCGTTGCCCGTGTCGGACAAAATCGAGAGGCAGTATTTCACGTTCCTGGCCAAGCAGGGCGTGATATTGCCGCCTACCTCTCTCGAGCTATGGTTTGACAACTGGAAAAATGTGAACCTTCCGGGGCTGATGATCTCCATCCTGCTGCTCAGCCTCGGCGCGCCTTTCTGGTACAGCGTACTGAACAGGTCATTGCAATTGCGATCGGTCCTCGCGCGAAAAGACGATATACAGCGCGTCATTCGGCACACCACTCAGCCTGCGGGAGAGGTCTCCGACGGCGGTGTCGGCGCAAGCGGCGGCAGCCGTTCGAGCGGTCTGTAAAGGCGACGATGTTATCCGGTGCCCGGAACCGGCCCGTCGCTTTGAATAGTCGGGTACATCCCTTTGGGAACACGGTGTCGTAACACGTGATCAGCCGATCACGCTTCGCTCCCCGACACCGTGTTCCGAGGCGCGTCACTTTAGGAATCTCTGACTAAAGTCCTTCGACAGGCTCAGGACGAACGGAATCAATACGTTATTCCAAATTGCTTTCAATAAGGAATTAATTTTTGTAGGGTGGGTTAGGCCGCGAGGCCGTAACCCACCAAGCGGCCTCGAATCGGTGGGTTACGCTTCGCTAACCCACCCTACAATTAATGTTCACTCGAATGCCGAATGGAATTACCGTTCGTCCTGAGCCTGTCGAAGTGCGTGAACGGAATCCACTTGTTCAGAGTTTCCTTTACTGTGCGATGGTGATGCTCGGAACGCCCGGTTTCGGAAGTTCGGTCACCGTCATCTGAAAAATCTGCGAGAGCACCCGAAAGGCCGTTTGGTTCCACGATGTCCCGCGGCTTGGACGCACGGCGAAGCATCTCCCTCGATACTTCACTACGAAGTCCGCATCCGCGGGCGGCCTGTTGGATTCGGAAATCTCGATGACCGAGACCGGATTTTCGCCGACCGGCGGTGTTCGCGGATCCTTGGGAACGTCCCTTTCGGGTTCTGCGGCGAGGGTTCGGCCAATGAAATACATGATGTTGCTAAAGCTTCGCAGCCTGAATTTGCCGTGCAGCGGATATTCGCCGCCCGGATAGCCGGGACGAATATCGACCAGGAGGTCGTTGGGTGCATTTTTTTCGGCCTCGTCATTCAGCCGTATTCGCTCCTCATTGCTCAAAAGGAGGGGATCGTAGTTCGTCAGAACCGTTCGACCGACGACTTGCTTGGTCAGATGATAAATCGGCGTCGTTGAATCCGGCGCAATGGAATACTCCTGCTCCAATGCCTGAAATTCCTTTCCGCTAATCGACTCGGAAGGCAGCGTCCAGTGACGCTCGAAGGTCAGGGGCTCCGCGTACAACTGGTCACGATCCTGAATCGATGACAGGTGCAGCACGATGCGCCGAAAAGCGGCGTAATCGCGCCGGTTTCGAGGCCGATTGTGAAATACCGCTTCTTCGCCTTGAGTGCGAAATTCCAGCGTCACCAAACGCAGCAGATCGACATCGATATTCTGACGCAGCAGCAAGGTCAGCTTGTCTTCGGATAATGGCGTCAGCAATCGCTGCGTAAATTGTTCGCCTTCCATGGGAACGATACTGATGGTCGGATTTTCCGACGCCGAGCCGCCGAAAATGGGCATCAGCGTGGTGCCGCTATTCCCCGTAAACGGCGGGGTGGCCCCCGCATTGACCTGGAAATTCAGCGTCGCGGCAATATTCGAAATCCCGGAAAAATATATCGGCTGATTGAAGCGGGCACGCGCGATATCGAGCAGGAGTTGCCTCGACATCACGTCCGCACTGGATTCGTTATAGGCGATCGCCAGATGATCAAGCGCCATGGGTGACAGACAGCTCGAAAGTCCGGCCGCGAAAAAGGCTAAAGCGAGCAGGCGAAATAGCGGTGCGGCGCTTCGCAGGCCGCGAACTGCTGAACAGTCTCGCAGCATGATGACCGGCACAGGCTATGGATTCGGGAATTCATCAAGCCAGGATACTGTACGGATACTCTGAATCGAGGCCATTGATATTCGTCAGGTTCCGGCCGGGAGTGACTTGGTTCCCAATTTAATGAAGCGCATCCGCTTTGCCGCGTGAACCAATCCTCCACGAACATATGCCGACCGGCAGGAGTCGGCCAACCACTGCCCCGTAGCTGACGTTCGGCTCGAGATCGTTTTTCGGGTGGGATAACCGGCACTTCCGTGCCGAATGTGGCGGCGGACTGTCCTGAACGGATAGTTAGGGCCACCGAAGTGAACTTCTGCTGTTCGGCCATTTCTGCCGTTCGCATTTAGTTTTCAGCCGGCTTCGAATGTCGGCTTTATGGAACCATGAGCGAATTGGTACTGTCCGCTAGTGCAGGCCGCTCGCGGCAAATATTCCGGGAGGCTACGAGAGAAATCTCCGAGTGTCCCGGTCTAATTTAGCCAATCTCTCTATTTTGCTGCGGGAAGAAAACGTCATGAAAGGAAAGAAGCCCATGGGGCTGCCCGGCTTGCTGGTCGGTTTGACTGCGGTGTTTGGCACAGTTACAACAGGTATATCTCATGCGCAAAGCGGCACCCCGGATCCCGCCTTTGGTGTCATCGGACGGGTGCTCACGACCTTCGAGACCGCTACTGATCAGGCGTTTGCTGTGGCCATCCAGCCCGACGGCAAGATCGTGGCGGCCGGATTCACTACTTCCCCCATTGCCAATGGCGACAACAACTTCGCCGTAGTCCGCTATAACCCCGATGGCACCATGGATCCGACCTTCGGCACGGGCGGCGGAGTCATCACGAATTTCCGGACTGACGTACCCACGGGTGACCCCGATAGCCCCAGCAGAAACAGCTCGGATACGGCGCGCGCCGTCCTGATTCAACCCGACGGCAAGATCGTGGTTGGAGGGTTTTCCGACGCGCCCAATGGCGACAACAACTTCGCCTTGGTTCGCTATAACCCCGACGGCAGCGTGGATCCGACCTTTGGGGATAATGCCATCTTCCCAGGCACGACACTCACGGATTTTCGTCAATTACCCGATGGGACTCGTTCGCTTGACCAACTCAGAGCCCTCGCCCTCCAGCCCGACGGCAAGATTGTGGCGGTAGGTTTTTCGAATGCGCCTAACGGCGAGGGTAATTTTGCCTTGGTCCGGTACAATCCCGATGGCATCATCGATCCGACCTTCGGCGATAATGCCATCTTCCCAGGCACCGTGCTCACCGATTTTGGCAATCGTAGCGTGGATGACGCCTTTGCTGTGGCCATGCAGTTCGACGGTCAGCTCGTGGTGGCAGGCAGCACGTCCCCCGCCCCCGATTGTCCGGCGGCCTTCGGCCTCGTTCGATACAACAATGGCGTTCCGAATACCAATTTCGGGCCCAATAACCGGGTAGCGACCTGTCTTCGTGGCACAAGCGCCCAGGCCAGCGCGCTCGTCGTCCAGCCCGATGGCCGGATCGTGGCGGTCGGAACGACCAACGGTCCCAACGGGGATCTTAACTTCGGTTTGGCGCGGTACAATCTGGATGGCACCCTCGATCCGACCTTTAACGCCGACTCGATCAACCCTGGGCTCTCGATCACGGACTTTGATAACCGTGCGCTTGACGCTGGGACCGTCGAGCGCAGCGCTGACTTTGCGACTGCGGCCGCGATGCAGGCAGACGGCCGGATCGTGGTGGCAGGAACGTCCAACGCCCCCCTTGGCGTGGGCAATACCAACTTCGCCCTGGTCCGCTACGATCTGAATGGTGTCGCGATAACCGACTTCGGATCCAACAACCGGGTGCTGACCGATTTGGCCAACACGACCGGCGACCACGTCTTGAATAGCAGCACGGACCAGGTCCAGGCCATCGCCATTCAGCCCGATGGCCTGATCGTGGTGGCAGGCGGTTCTGACGCGCCTATCGCCGCTGTCGGCGGTCCCAGCTTCAACTTCGCCCTGGTGCGGTATCTCCCATAAGGGGCGTACGCTTGCGAGACAGCAACCGAGTGGCTGCCTATTGAGTAGTGTCCCGGAAGCCTAAGCTTTATCAGCTTACAGAAAGCGTCTATCGACCTTGCCGCAGTGCTGCAGCAGGCGATTGAAACCTGCCAGCCGCTCATTCGTAAGCGTCCGACGGTTACCGTCGTGACAGCCTCAAGCCGCCAACGGCTGGGTCAGTTCCGTCACCTGATCGGCCAGGTTCCAGGGTAGGAACTC
>NZ_JAFIBZ010000031.1:0-57584 GCF_017832375.1 Methylocaldum sp. RMAD-M
CACTCTGGCGGCGCCGTCATCAGTGGCGCGCCAGGCAGTGCCATTACCGACGCCGCTGTCGTGGTCGTCCACCATAACTGCGACTGTAGTATTAGGGCTTGCCGCCAGGCAGCAAGCCCGATGGCAATGGATCAATTCATTCTCCAGCACACCCCGGAAGCGTTAAATGGGACGGCATCATCTCCTCCGTTCGCTTTTCGGCTTATGGCGAAGTGAAAACCAAACTGCTCCAGCACCATTCGATTGGCGTTGACGCATACGGGTATATACCTTCACAAACGTTGCGGACGGGATGAATATGCCGTCCGGCGGTGTGAGTAAATAGAAATTCGTATTTCAAGAATTGGATGTTATCGAATCGTTTGGCGGTTTGAATCAGGCGATGAATCTTTTTGGAATCCATCCCGTTATAGGGTCAGAGAGCTAAGTTCGACTGATTCAAACCATCAAGAAATGGTTTTACTTAAGGAAAATGTAACGCCCATTTCACTGGACGAGGAGGAAATCGGATGAACAAATCATATTTAGCTCGGCGGCTGATACCTTTCACCTTACTCACTCAGTTCAGCGCTTCTGCTTTGGGCGATGATGCGCCAAACTTGGACAAAGATTGTACCGATCCAGCGAACCATGCCAGTGACGCATGTAGTCTTTGGATCAGCGTTGACGAATGCAAAGATGTTCAACCGGGTGATTCTTGTCCACATCATGCACCATATATTAAACATGTCGGAACGATACAGGCCCACTCTTACCATACTGTGTTTAACGCAGTATACGACAGCTGCGATACTTCGAAAGGACCTGGTCACTGGCTAGTTGTGCCGAACTATCCCGTTATTGGTATCGAGGATCATGCTCACCGGGACCCGAGATCTTGGAGTCTGGCGTGGGATGTGGCTAAGGCTGAAAACATTTCCACCGAGGACATTGCGCTCGCGATTAATCCACTGCCGAAGCGGAGCAAACATCAACTGCATATTCATGTCGGCAAGCTCAAGGACGATATGAAAAGCGCAATCAATGATAAACAGAACGTTCCTCATGATGGACACTGGCATCAAGTTACACTCGGCAACATAACCTATGATGTAATTTTCACCGACGGTCACTTTACCGATCCATTCAAAATGGTCAGCAAGAAAGTTGGCGAAGAAAATATGGTATGTAACGGTATCATTGTTGCGGGCTCGAAAACTGGATCTTATGTTTTGCATATCGGCGGCACTTACGACAGTGGGAGTAATACATGCCGCTATAGTGTGTTTGTTGAGGGACAGCTTAACTACTCGTGTCCATGATAAATTAGAGCTATAGTCAGGATTCGAGCATTTTCGGGTTCGGTGTAGAACCTTCAAGGTGCAGTAGGTCGGCAATCCTTTCCCAATCGCAAACGGCCGTCCTGGGAGCGCCAGGACGCCCCTTCCGACAAAGCCCCTCACCGACCCCGCGTGTCGGCAAAGGATTGCCGACCTACGAATTTTCTCAGGTGAAAAATGCTCTAGCTCGAGATAACGGATTTGTTCCTGTCCTAAAGATATTAACCCGGCCTATAAATATAGGCCGGGTTAATCCGGGGCAGGGATGCCCCGGCGCGGCGACAAGCCGCGTGAGCCCAGGCCGGGCGTGTACCGGCCTGGGCGGCGGCCCGAAATACCAGGAGGGTATTTACGGGCCTGATTAATAATCAATGCAACGACCTTTGCCGCCGCGGGTTATCGCCGGAACTGCTGCCGCGTAGCCTGTTTCCGAAAAGGCGTACTCATTCGAGCGGATAACCCGCCGCCTTCCACGCTTTCATGCTCCCCGGAATGTTGTATACCTCCTTGAATCCGCCGCGTTTCAGCAGACTCGCCGCGATGCTCGACCGATAACCGCTCCCGCAATAAGTGACGATCGGTTTGGTGCGATCGAAGGAGTGGAGATGGTCCGGCAAAAAAGGCGCATAGAGATGCAGAGCGCCCGGAATATGGCCCTGGTTCCACTCGGCAGGGCTTCGCACATCCAGGACCTGGAGATCGCTCCTGCCGCTGTCTATCCGTCCTTTCAACTGGTGTACGCTCATTTCCGGCATACGATCGAAAGGCAAGCCCGCTTCGAACCAGCCGCGCATGCCTTTGCCCAGATAGCCATCGATTTTCTCGAATCCGATGCGCAGCAGGTGACGCTGAACCGTTTCGAGATCGTCCTCTTCCGCCAGAACCAACAAAATCCGCTGGTTAGGCCTAAGCGTCCAGCCGGCCCACGTCGGAAACTCCTCGCGCAAGGCGATGTTCAATGCACCCTGGATATGCCCCCCGCCGAAGGCTTCGATTTCGCGGGTATCGAGGACCACCGTGTCGGGCTTGCCCATCTCGATTTGGAACACGTGCGGCTCGAGCATCGGAATCGGCGGCACGCAGGCCAGCACCCGAGGCCCGTGGGTATTCACGTCCTTGAGATGAGCGTAATAGAACGGCGCAGGTTGCAGCGAGCCGAGCTGGTTCTTCACGAACTCGTCCTCGTTATCGGCTAGAAGCTTGGGATTATGCCGCCGCTCGTAACCCAGCGTGCTGATCAGCCGGTCGCCGATATTGCCGCCGCACGGCGATCCTTTGCCGTGTGCCGGGTAGATCGTCAACTCGTCGCCCAGCGGGAGGAGCTTATCGAAGAGCGAGTGATAGAGTCGGCGGGTCATTCCGTCGGCCTCTTCCTTCCCGAGCAGATCGGTACGGCCGATATCCCCGCAGAACAGCGTATCGCCGGTAAAGACTCCCCAGGGCGCCTCGGCGCCCTTGCCGCCGCTTACTCGGTAACACACATGTTCGGGCGTATGCCCCGGCGTGTGAAGCGCCTGCAATGAGAGATTTCCTATCCGTATCGTGTCGCCGTCCTTGACGGCTTCGTGGTCAAAGGTGCGTTCGTTCGATTCGCCTGCGTAAATCGTCGCGCCGGTCTGCGCCGCGAGCTCCCGGCTGCCCGATACGAAATCTTCGTGGACATGGGTTTCCAGGATATGGCTGATACGAACGTCGCGGTCCTTGGCGATTTCCAAATAGATTTGAATGTCCCGACGCGGGTCGACGACGGCGCAAACGCCGGCGCTCTCGTCGCCCAGCATATAGGACAAATGGGAAAGCCCTTCCGACTTGATCGTTTCCAGAAACATGATTGCCTCCTAATCGGCGTGAGCCTGTTCTTCCGATGGCGAGACGGCCGGCCATTCCTCGTCCAAATACGTATCGCGGACGGTTCCGAGCCGGGTATTGCCGTGTACCGCCGCGCCGTCCGAATCGACAACTTCCACCTGAAAGCCCGGATAGGTCTGGCGGAAACGCGTCGCCTTCCATTTCTCCACGCTCAGGTCGTTCTTCGCCGGCGATTCGAAGGGATACGGCGGCAGGCCCATGCGGTCGCCGCGCACGTCCCGCCCGTCCAGGTGGAGAATACGCACCGCGAATCCCTCGACATCCCAGATCTGCTTCTCCACGTTCATGACCTTGGCCATAAGCCTTTCTCCACTGCCCTATGCCGAGCCGAGTAGGTCGGGAATCCTTTGTCGACGTCAGCCGGTGGATAATCGGCTTCGTCGGCAAGGGATTGCCGAACTACGATCTCCTATCCCGAGCCGCAACATCCCGGCCCATTCAACCGGCGCTTCCATCAGTGCCTAGCTCATAGGATGTGCTGAACGAAGTGAAGCGCATCATTCGCGACTCCCCTATCCCGAGCCACGACACATCGTCCCGTTCAACCGGCGCTTGCGTCCGAATCCAGCCGCGCGACGCGGTCATGCAGCGCTGCGGCGATGCGCTGCTCCGGACGCTCGCCCCGGCCCTCCCGCTCCAGTTCGTCCGCCGTCGCCGGCGGACCGAAGCGCACCTCGATCGGCCGGAAACGTGGCACCCAGCTCCCCACCGGCAGCGCCATGTAACTTCCGCCGATCCAGACCGGGACGGCCGGCACGCGCGCCGCCCGGAGCAGCAGACCGATCCCGGTCTCGAACGGCCGGAGCTTTCCGCTTTCGGAACGGCCGCTCTCGGCGAACCACACCAGATTGTTGCCCCGCTTGAGCGCCAATACGGCCAGGGCGAGACTGGCTAAAGGACCCCGCCGGGGATCGACAGGCAGCGTGCCGGTCGAACGGCTGGCCTGCCGCATCAACGCGTTCCGAAACATGACCCCGGTATAACCCGCCCAACAGGTTCTCGGGAGTTGTTCACGGGGCAGGACCGCGGCAATGGCCATGGGGTCGAGATAGCTGACATGGTTCGGCGCCAGAATGAACGGCCCATTCTTCGGCAGGTGCTCCTGTCCTTCGGCCTTGACGTCGAACGCCCGTTCCATCAGCCAGCGGTCGAAGCCGAACAAAAGAACGCCCAGAGCGCTCGACCAGGTTCCCGGCGGCTCGACCCAGGCGCGTTGGTCCGCGCCCACCAAGGCTTCCGGCTGAGACAGCCGGGCCAACGGGTCCTTGACTTCGCCCGCCAGGCCGCCGCCCGCTTCGGCGCCTTCCCGCAACAGGTCGCGGACGGTTTGCACGCGGCTGATGGTTTCCTCGTCGAGATCGACCCCGGTGGCCGCGCCCATTTCGAGGGTCAGCGTCAGCCATTCGAGCGAATCCACGCCCAGATCGAGCTGGAGATTCGTATCCGGCATCAGCCGCACGTCGGGAAAGCGCTCGGCCAGCCATTGCCAGATTTGGCGGGCGTTCGGTGCCTCCAGCAATTGCTGGTCTTCGGGCGCCATCCGTTCGAAGGGCAAGGGACCCGTCTCCCCGGCCGCCGCCTTTCCCTTCTGTTTGGCCTTCTCGTAAATTTCGTCGAGCTCATGCCGCCTAAGCTTGCCGAGGTGCGTCCGGGGCAGCGGGTCCGGCGTGATGACGTAATCGCCGATTCGATTGTGCGAGGGCAATCGACCGGACTGCGCCTCGACGTCCTTGCGGATCAGCGCTTCGAGGTCCCCGCCCTCGCGGGTCGCGGCCGGTGCCGGCACGATCAGGGCCACCAGCCGGCCCTTTTTCTCCAGCACGGCGACTTCCTTGATGTGCGGGCCCTGGCCCAGAATCTCCTCGACGTACTCGGGACGGATGTTTTCGCCGCCGGGCAGCACGATCATTTCCGAGGCGCGCCCGACGAGGCGCAGGTATCCGCCATCCAAATAGCCGAGATCGCCGGTACGGAAAAAACCGTCGGGGGTGAACGCCTCCCGTGTCTTGTCGGGCAGATTTCGGTAGCCCGAGAAGACGTTGGTGCCTCTGGCCAGCACCTCGCCGTGTTCGGCCGGAGGCTCGGGTTCCGCGATGCGGATTTCGACGCCGGGCAGCGGCGTCCCGGCGGTATCGAGACGGCTCCGGCCGGGCACGTTGAACGTCAGCACCGGCGAGGTTTCGGTCAGGCCGTAACCCGTTGCCATGTCAAAACCCAGGCCTACCAGCTTGAACGCCAGGTCCGGCGCGAGCATCGCGCCGCCGCACAGCATCATGCGCAGATTCGGGGCGAACTGACGGTGCAGCGAAAGGAATAACCCGCGGCCGATGGTAAGGTCCGAATGCCGGCGCAGCGCGCTCGCGAGATCCAGGCCGAGATGAAACAGCTTGTCCGCCAAAATTCCGTGCTGCCGGACTTGGGTTTCGATCGCTCCGAACAGCGCCTCGTACATGCGCGGAACCCCGACCAGGAATGTGGCCTTCCCTTCCCGGAGCGCCCGCAACAGTTCGGGCCCGGTCAGCGACAGCGGAAAGATGAAGGGAACTCCTGCGGCAAGCGGCGTCAGCAAGCCTATGGTGAAGGGATAGACGTGATGCAGAGGCAGCGGCAGCAGAAAGCGTTCCTGTTCTCCGACCACGTGAAGATCGAGTATGGCCTGGAGATTGCTTGCGAGGTTCCGATGGCTGAGCGGCACCCCTTTCGGTGGACCGGTCGTCCCGGAGGTGTAGAAAAGCACGGCGATGTCCTCCGGTGCGGCCGGAGTACCCGGCTTTTCCGCATCGGAGCAATGGCGCCGCCAATCGAACTCGTCACCCCGTTCCGCATCCAGCAGGATCGGACGGAGATCGCGTTTGAGACCTAAGCGATCGAGGCGCTGGAGCTGACGGCGCGTGGTGAACAACCAGCCGACCCCGCTGTCGGCCAGCACGTGCCGGAGGTCCTCGTCGCCCATCTGGGCATCGATCAGAACCGGCACGATCCCCGCCGCGATCGAGCCGAGACAGGCCACCACCCATTCCGGACTATTGGGCGCAAAAAGGCCCACGGCATCGCCCGGCCGCAACCCCGATTCGACTAGCCCGGCCCCCAAGCGCTGCACGGAGCGGGCGAGCTTCCCGTAAGACCAGGTTTCGGTGCGTTTTTTCAGAAACGCCACAATCGCCGGCTTGCCGCCCTGCCCTTCGAGCGCCCGGATCAATTGCTGCAAGGTGTCTATCGCCACGGCTCCGTCCCTCATCGGGCAAACTGCCCGGTAATCCTTAGAAAAACCAGGCCGCGGGTACGTTCCCGTTGCCGTGATTCGAGAAACCTCGGAAAATCGTGCCGGTAGCGACCGTCGACATCTCGGCGCCGGCATGTCCCGACTCTGTTACGCTCGTCTCGAACGTTTCGTGCCGTCATGGAAAGTGGCCCCGCCGAATGCCCGAACGAAGCGGCCGTAAAACAGTCCTAAAGTTGTGGCTTTTTACAGCCAGCGATCGCTCCAGTTCATCCTGAAAGGAATCACGGTGCACGATGAGCCAGCTCAGAAATTCCCAAACCATACCGGATCTGCGCAAGGTGAGAATCAATCCCGACTATTGGTATCCGCTCGCCTGGGCGCATCAAGTCGGAAAAGCCAAGGTTCTCGGAGCCGTATTCGCCGGCCGGCCTATCGCCATCGCCCGGACCCAATCGGGCAAGATATTCGCCTTGGAAGACCGCTGCGCCCATCGCCAGTTTCCGCTTAGCCTGGGGGTTGTCTGCGGCGACCATCTTCAATGCGGATACCACGCCTGGCGATATGACCAACACGGGCGGATCTCGGCGATTCCTTACGCCGGACCCGATACCGTACCGCCGCCCGGCGTTCGCTCCTATCCCTGCCGAGAGGCCTATGGAGCGATCTTCGTGTTTCCGGGCCATCCGGATTTGGCGGACCAGGTTCCGCTGCCCGAGATTGCGCTTCGCGATTCCCCCGATTACAAGCCCATGTGCTTTTCCCGGCAGGTCGATTGTCATTATTCGTTCATGCACGAGAACCTGATGGATATGAATCATCAATTCCTGCATCGGCGGTTGATGGGCAAGATCAGACCGGAGCTGCTCGGTACAGCCAGGGGCGACGGATGGGTCGAAGCGAGGTATCACTTCCATCATCTGGGCGGGCGCCGGCATTCAGGGTCCGATCTTCTCTCGTTCGGTGGCGACCACGCGGAAAAGGAATACGACGTCATGACCATCCGGACCGAGTATCCCTACCAAACCCTAACGATCGCGGGACGCGACTCCGAATTTCCGAGCGTCGGTTTGTGGTGCGTCTACGTGCCGAAAGACCCGGACCAAAAAACCAATCAAAGCTTCGGCATTCTGATGATCCGAAAACCCCGGATTCCCGGCTTGATTCATGTGCTATGGCCGCTCCTCCGCCATTTTGCGGAAGCGGTGTTCGCCGAGGACCGCATGGCGGTGGAAGCGGAACAGCGGGCTTATGACGAACTGGGGAGAGATCGAAACCAGGAAGTCTATCCCGTCACGCTCGCCGTTCGGGAGTTGCTGATATCCAGGGGAATCGCCCCGAAACCGGATGAATGCGGTTGAGAGGCTGAACCATCGGCGCAGTATCGAATCAAAGCTCGGGCAAAGGCTCGCGGTAGGGTGTTCCCCGGATTTTCGCCCTGATTCCTGCAATCCGCGGTCTTGGCGGAAACCGACATGAGAAGAGGAAACTGGATCCGGACATCCTTGTCCGTTGCGATCACGGTCCCGTGAACGCAGAAGCCGTGCCTTGGCGATCCAGTTATAGCCTTGTCCGTCGACTATTGGGATGCTTTTCCCGGCGAGTTCCGCTGTCCCTTCGCAGCATCCCACTGTCCCAACCGAAACCTTCTTGTTTCGGGCTCACATGCACCGTCTGCATGGAAGTGAAGTTTATTAAACCCGACTCTGACGCTTTCCGATATACGCCCGACTCCGTAGGTAATTGTTCGTAAAGGGATAACCAGGCAACGACATTCGGTTCGCTTCGCTTCCGAGCGGGATCAGCGCGCGCGGGCATGAACCCAACTCATGACTTTCGGCCACAGGCTGCGGTGGGCCTCCTGCCCTACCAGCATGCCGACGTGCTGGAGCGAGACGCCGACATCCCCGCCATACCAAAGCACCGTGGTATCCCGGCTCCGCACCGCGCGATGGAAAGGCAACACCGCTTGAGGCGGGACAATACGGCAGTTCGGGTCCACGGCGCTGAGAACCGGAGCCTCGACGAGCCGCGGGGCGACTTTATGGCCGTTGATCGAAAGATTCCCCCGCATGAAGCGATCCTCGCGATACAGCCACTCGACGATTTCCTCGAAAAGCGCCGGTGCCATGGACATTTCGTCGCATGCCCAACGCTCCACGGCCAGATAGGTTCGCTGAGCCTGCGGGTCGCCGAGGCTTCGAAACCCGTTCAATAAGCGGCGCCAACCGAAGGTCAAAGGATCCGCGAGGAACGAGCACCCGCTAAGCAGCGAACCGGCCACAGGGGCTACGACCACGGTCAAGTATTGCGCCGGCGGAGCCGTGGCGATCCAGCGGTCGATCAGTCCCACATCCCGCCCGAAATGCAGCGGAGCACCCAAAAGAATCAATCCTTTGACGCACTCCGGATGCAAGGCCGCAAAAAAAGTGGCCAAGGTTCCCCCCAACGAATGCCCGGCCAGGAAAACCGGCCCGTTTCCTCGTTCTTTTCCGATGGCCCTGACACTGTCGAGAATCAGACGGTCGGCATAGTCGGCCAGACCGAAGGATTGGCCGATACGGCCGGGACGCTCCCAGCACACCAGATAAACCGACAGGCCGCTCTCCAGTCCGCGCCGGACCACGCTGGCCCAGGGCACCAGGTCCCAAATGTAGGCGCGCTTGATCGGTGCCGGAACGATCAGCAGGACCGGCCCGGCCTCGGGCTCGGGCTCGGGCTCGGGTTCGGGACCATAGCGTCTGAGCGTGAGACCGGGCGCGGACATCACTGTCCGGAACGGCGTCTCCTCCCGCCCGAAGCCGGTCAGATCGAACCACAGGCCGAGATCGCGGCGGAACCGATCGATCGGTTCGAATAACCACGTGTCCAGATTCGGATAGAACCCCTGACGGGTCGCAAAATCATCCGTCACATCATCGTCCATGGACAACAACCTAAAGAATCGCCCCTTCCCGATATCGACCCGGACACTTCACGAAAACTCCCCGAGATCGGCCGAAATCGTCGGCAGACCCGAAACGAAGTTTTGTGCTTAAATTTGCGGCTGACTCAAGATCCAAATGGGGGGCTCATGGTTCGCTCAACACCGGCCACGGGCGCATAGGAATCTCATCCGTTCATGGAGGGCTTATCGAACAATTAAACCAATAAGAGGAGCACAAGCTCGTGAGCATTGCCAACGTCCCAATCCGTCCGCCGTTACGGGTTCTTAATGACTTTTGCCGCCCCGGCTATAGCGGCCGGATTCTGTCCATATCGAGATTTCCCGGCGGTCGGATCGCGCTGATGTGCTCCGCGCTCACCTTGGTCGCCGGCAATGTCTCGCAAGCGGAGACCTTAGAGACGACTTCGTTCGTGCCGGCAACGCCCGAGGAACAGTTCGGTTACGATTTCGCCAGCTATGTGCCCGTTATGCGGCCGGTGGAAGGCACGGCGGACGTCTTCTCTCCCGCCGGCCTGAACCAGTTGCACATGTGGTCGGTAGACGTCGAGGCGTTCCAGTCGTTCGCCGAGAGCGCGGGAATCGCCCCGGAAGTGGGCCTGTCGCCCATGCAGTTCATCCGTCCGGATGGCTCCATCGTTTCCTTCGACAGCGCTCAATCGATGAGCGACTACATCAACACCTACGATGCCCTCGCGGCAAATTTGGGAAACGTCCCGAGCAATGGCGCGCTGTACCGGTTTTCCTCGTTTGATGCCATACGTTCGCAGATCACCGGGAACAGCGTGAGCTACAACGGCGCGGTGGATTCGCTGTTCTGCGGCAGCACCGGACTGGGCGGCAGCTACGATTCGGCCCTGGCGATTTATCACTGTCTGTTCGGCGCGGCGCAAGGCGCCCTGCCCGCCGCGCAGCAGATCAATCAGCTGAATTTCGTGGATTTCCAGTTCAACCGTCCGACGTCCGAAATGGCCCGCAGCCTCAACCTGATGCGCGGAATGCGTATGGCGCAACAAAAAGCCGATGAAGAGATTCAGGGCACGAACGGCGGGGCGAGCGGCGACCAGTATCTGATGCTGGGCAACCTCGGACTGTTCTTTTCCGCCGGCGGAAGCTTCGGCGACGTCAACACGCGCCAATCCTTGCCCGGCTATGCCATCAATCGACGCACGGTAACCGTCGGTCCCGATTACCAGGTGACCGATTGGCTACGGACGGGCCTGCTGTTCAACTATGTCAGCACCAGTTCGGACTTGGTTCAGGGGCTAGGCACTTTTAGGGCCGATAGCTTCCGGTTTACGCCATTCCTGACCTTCGTCCCCTTCGAGAACGCCTATGTCGACTTGACCATCGGCTATGCCCTTCACGACAACCGGTCGGAACGCCGGTCGTTCGGCGTGAACTACGAGGCCAACTACACCGGCGACGAGTACAGCGCCGCATTGGGGGCGGGATATAACTTCAATTGGGGCGGCTTGAACGTCATCCCGTACGTCCAGGCGGCGGGGATTTCGACCGAAATCAACCGGTTCCGCGAACGAAGCGACAGCGGCGTCGGAATCACCATGGGGAAGCAATATCGGGATTCGGTAACCACCACCGTGGGAACCGAGCTCAACTACGTCTGGAGCACCCCGTATGGCGTGGTTCTGCCCCGCGTTTTCGGAGAGTGGGTCCACGAATACCGCAACAGCAGCCAGGCTATCACGAACACCCTCGGGCGCGGCGGGTTCGCGACGTCATTCGTGACGCCCGATCCCATACGCAATTGGACCATCGTGGGCTTTGGCGCACAGTTTGTGATGCCCAACTCGGTTTCGGCATTCGTGAACTACACCAGCCTGATCATCAGCGGCGCCACCAACCATACCCTGGAAGGCGGCGTAAGATGGGACTTTTGATGGTATAAGTAAATTCACGGCGTTCTCCGCGATACGGAGTAGATGCTGCGGCCTCGAATCTAAAATCTAAATCAGGCAGACCCAGCCAAGGATGGTTTCTATGCGATTACGACCAGAAGTTTGGCTCGTTATGCTGCTTTCCGCGCTCTTCATCAGCGATGGCCTGGTCTATGTCTTCTTTTTCGCGGATCTGGCCATTCCCGGTACACCGGAGACGAGCCAAACGCTAACCCCGAAAGCCAGCGCGACTCCGCAGGAAATCGGCTCCTACGACGTATTGGGCCGAACCGTCGGCAAAGCCGAGGCGGCCAGACTCCTGCAGACGGCCGACGGAAAACGCAACCTCGCGCCGGCGAATGGAGCCGTGGAGATCACCCGTGAGTTGTTGGAGCTCGGGCGTCGGGCCTTCTACGAGGAGACTTACGGCAACGAAGTCTTCTTGACGGATGTCGTCGGCGTCATCGACGGGCCAATCAACCTGTGGAAACTGGCAAAGGCCACGATGGCGCTGGGCGGAGAGCCGACCACCAACCTCCAGGTTCAGCTGGACCGCGACGTAACGATCGGAGGGCGGACCTTCAGGCGGGGCACGTGGGTCAATACCGGCCTGGATGTGCCGGCGGGCGGACTCATTCCGCTCGGCATGCGGGTTTTTCTGCAGCAGGGACAGATCCGGGTCGGCATGACCTGCGCCGCGTGTCACGCGACGGTCGATCCATCCACCGGCGCCATCATCGAAGGCGCGCCGAATGCGGATGTGAATCCCGGCTTGTTACTGGCTTTCGCCACCAATTCGGCCGCCTTCTTTCGCCAGACCGACGTCAACCCGATGCGCCTGCCCCCCGGCGATCATATTTATCTCAAGACCGACGACCGAAACGCCCGTCTGCCCGACCCGCGGGCGGTCGAGGACGCCGTGGACGCTGCCCTGCTGGCATGGCCGCCCGGCAACTTCGATTCCACCGGCGATCTTCAAAACAATCCGACTCAGATTCCGACATCCTACACCTTCGGCGCCTGGCCCTACGGTTGGAGCGGTTTCGCCTCGACCGGCTGGTTCCATGGGCTGACCACGCTGAACGCCAATGTCCACGGCACCAATTCGGACATGACCACCGGCGCGGATTCTAGCGAGTCCTTGCTGGGCATCGACAAGGAAACCTATCTGGGCGTCATCCTGCAGCGCTCCGCGAACGAGGGCTTCCGGCTGTCCGAAGGCGAACAGCCCTCGCTGTTCTTCAAGCGCATCGATCCGACGCCCGGAACGCCCGGAATGAATCAGGCCGTTACCATGCCGGGCTATCCGAAAGGCTCGATTTTCATTTTGGATGGGCTGATGCCCAACACGCCGGGAATGCCCGTTGCGGCGCAACTCAACGGCATGTCGGCCTGGCAGAACACCTTGTCGCCGCCGCCCAGTCCATCCGACGATAAGGAGGCGATACGGCGCGGCGCACGACTATTTTCGAAGGCTGGCTGTATCAACTGCCATAGCGCTCCAAACTTCACCAACAATCGCGTCCTTCCTCAGCCGACCCTCGGCACGCACCCGTCGCGCGCCAAGGCGCTGGCCGCATTCTGGTGGAGCTTCGTACCGCCAAAGACCTATCCCGCCGACGTGCCGGTGCCCCTGCCGGCGAATCCCGAGATGCTGCCCGTGCCGACCGATATCACTCCGGAGGAAGATCAGCGATTGGCCTATGCCCAGGGCAATCCCGCCGGCGGTTATAAAGTGCCCAAGCTCGTCGGCATTCGGGTCAGCGCGCCTTATCTGCACGACGGCGGCGTCGCCGCGGGACCCGAGGCATTTCGCCGCGAGGGCGACCGCATGGTCGTCGCCAAGACCGACCAACTCGGCATGAGCTTTCTCTTTCGCGGTATGGCCCCAGACCCTCGCAATAGTTTGCGGGCGTTGCTCGACCGGGATTTGCGCGCCTCTGTCGTCGCGGCCAACCGAGCCGATCCGCGCCTCCAAAAAGCCAATGTGGACGGCAGCGGCCATGAGGTTTGGGTGGATAAAGAAGGCGGCTATACCCTGCGAGACCAGGACGACCTGATGGCGTTTCTGCTCTCGCTGGACGACGAGCCGATCGTGCTGCCCTGACGCGCGTTGGAGCGCTTTTTCACCGCCGTAGCACACCACGCTTTTTGTAGGCCGCGCTTCGCGTGCAAATCGGCTCCAGGCCGATTGGTCCGGCACATTATCCCGGTTCTATTTGGCCTCGCGTCCAATTTCTTACACTTAGAGCGGCTGTCGGATTGGTTTACGGCTTGTGGGAGCGGGCTTTAGCCCGCGATCGAGCGATTATCGCGGGCTAAAGCCCGCTCCCACACTAAGTACATTCAGGGAAGTCTTGCGGCATAGGCAACCTGCACGACAACCATGCCAATCTAGCCAATCTGTCGAGATTCCGCAAATATTTGCGGAATGTACTTAGAGCATTTTCATATCTACTGTACGGGCACTCGCGCGTAGGTCGGGAATCCTTTCCCGACGCCATGCTCCGGCCGAGCGTCTTCGTCGGCAAGGGATTGCCGACCTACGACCGTGCATCCCCCCGTAGGTCGGGAATCCTTTCCCGACGCCACGTCCCGGCCGAGCGTCTTCGTCGGAAGGGTCGCGACTAAAGCGACCGTTTGCGATTGGGAAAGGATTGCCGACCTACGAATGCTTGAATCCATTCACCCGAGCCGAAGGCGCCAACGACGTCCGCCAAGCTGGTTTTGCCGTACGAGCGCGATGAAAACGCTCTAAGGCCATTTGCAATCAATCCCTACATACGAATGGAAACTGCTCTAAACCCAAAGCGGTCCGGAAGCCGCATCGAGTGGTCTACCCGAACGTACTTGCGCCACGATGGGCAAGCAGCCCGGATGAAACATGGCTGAACCCGGCGGATCGAGGCCACCAATCCCGAATTCGGCAATGGCCTACTAGCCCGAACCAGCTATCGGAACTCTTTCAGCTCCTGCTCAAGGGCGCTTGAAAGCGATGCCTTCCGGTGCCGTGCCGACTTTGATGGTCTTGGTGATACGATCCTTCGTGGCGTCGATCACGGAGATCGTGTTATTTCCCGTATTGGTCAAGAGCAGCAGTTTTCCATCGGCCGCAAAGCCGATGCCATGGGTGCCGGCATTCGGCGCAATCGCGACGGTCTTGACGATCGCATTGTTGGCCAGGTCGATCTTCTGCACGGTGCCGGCGCCGTCGTTGGCCACGTAAGCATGTTTCTGATCGGGCGTTACCGTCACCTGCACCGGCCCCGCATCCGTGGGGATACGGGTAATGACCTGGAGACTGTTGCCGTCGATAACGGCAACATGGTTGGCGGCATGACAGGCGATATAAACGCGCTGAGTGTCCTTGGCGAAACCGGCCCCCAAAGGGCCGAGCCCGACCGGTATGGTGCCCATTACGTTCCGGTTGGTCCTGTCGATAACCGACACGTCGCCGCTGCCGAAATTGCTGACAAACACCCGGTCGCCCGCTATGAGCGCGAAGTGCGGCATGCGGCCGACCTTGATGGTGGCCAGCGGAGCATAGGTTCCGGGATCGATCACCGCGACGGCGTCATCGAACTCGGTGGTGACGTAAGCTTCCTTGCCGTCGGAACTGATGAAGGTGTGGCGAGGGCCGTTACCGACCCGGAATGTCCGGCTCACTTGATCCGTAGCCGTGTCGATGATGGAAACCGTACCGTCGTTATTATTGGTAACCCAGGCCGTTTTTTGATCCGGGCTCAAAAAAACATTGTGGTCATGGACACCGACCTTGACCGTCCGAATCGTTTTGCCGGTGTTCAAATCAACGACCCCAACTTCACCCCCGAACCAGGCGGTAGCGTAAACTTTGCCGCCGGCCGCCTTGGATTCGGCCGCGCTCAACACGTTAACGACTCCTAGGACATAGCACAGCACGATGCCGAGAACTTGGGAATGCTTCATATCGATCTCCTCTCCTAGTTCATATGTGGGAATCGGCAGCCGTCATTTCGGGCCGCTCATGCCTTCATGCGGGGTTTGACCGCAGCTCACTCAAAAGATAATGAAACGGGAGATATTCATTCTTAGGGGCTAGGTTTCATGATCTGATCCGCCAAGCCGGAATTTTTATCCGTTGTTTCTCAATCGGAGGAAGAGAGGAAACGGCGGAAGATAAAAGCGTCGATTCGTAATACTTCACAATGCCGTCGTAGAGACTGAAGCCATAGACCAACGCATCGCCCAGCATATCGAGGGCGTCGGCGAGGAGAGCGACCGAGCCGGCGATCAGGCCGGAAACAAGTTCGACGATGAACATCATCGCGTTCAGAGCCAAGACGATCCGGAGGGTCTTGGCTTGGCGCCCGCGGAGTAGCTCAAGCGCACCGGCTTTTTCAGTGCAGCATGCGTCCATCGTTTAAGCGATGCCTAATCCTAACCTAGGAGACTTCGACGGCTTACCGGGCCGGAAAGCTTCATGGCCCTTGGTCCGGCACTTGGTATTTGACATCCTTGTGCCAGCGCCAAATCAAGTAAACGGCCGGGATGACGAACAGTGTGAGCAGCATGGCGGAACCGACGCCGCCGATCATGGGGGCTGCCAGACGCTTCATCACATCCGCACCGGTACCGCTGGCCAGCATGACGGGAATGAGCCCTATGATGTTGGCGCCCCCGGCCATAGCCATGGGGCGGATGCGTTCCACCGCCCCGGAAAATACCGTCTCCGTGAGATCCTCGAGGGACTTCAGTCGACCCGCTGCCTGGCGCCGTTTGACCGCCTCGTCGAGATAAGCCAGCATCACCGCGCTGGTCTCGGCGGCAACGCCCGCCAGGGCGATCAGCCCCACCCAGACCGCGATGCTCATGTTGTAGCCGAGCAAGGCCAGGTACCAGATTCCGCCAACCAAGGACAAAGGGACGCCCAGCATGACCATGAGGGTCTTTGTGACGGAGCGGAAGGTGAAGTAATACAGCACGAAGATGATGGCGATAGTCAAGGGAATGAAAAGCTTGAGCCGTTCCTTGACGCGCGCCATGAATTCGTACTGCCCCGACCAGGTGAGGGTATAGCCGGGCGGCAGCTCGATGTTCTCCGCCACGCGCCGTTTGAGCTCCTCAACATAACCGCCCACGTCCCGTTCGGCCATATCCACGTAGACGTAGCCCGACAGCATGCCGTCCTCGTCCCGGATCATGGCCGGACCGCTGACCATGCGCAGGGAGGCCAGCTGCGCCAGCGGCACTTGGGCGCCGCTGGGCGTATCGACCAGCACCCGCCTTAGCTTGTCCGGGTCGTCCCGAAGCTCCCGGAGATAACGTACGTTAATGGGATAGCGCTCCCGGCCTTCGATGGTGATGTCGATGTTCTCCCCGCCGATGGCCGATTCGATGTATCGGTTCACGTCCATCACGGAAAGACCGTAGCGGGCGATCTCCTCGCGATTGATGGCGAAATCCAGGAAATAACCGCCGGAAACCCGTTCGGCATAGACGCTCCGGGTGCCCGGCACCTCTTTCGCGATCATTTCGATCGATTTGCCTATAGCCTCGATCCTGTTCAGGTCGGGGCCGAAGATCTTGATCCCGACCGGCGTGCGCACGCCGGTGGTCAGCATGTCGACGCGCGCCTTGATCGGCATGGTCCAGGCATTGGTGACGCCCGGAAACTGCAGGGTCCGATCCATCTCATCGACCAGACGGTCATAAGTGATTCCCGGCCGCCACTCTTCTTTGGGCTTGAGTTCGACGATCACCTCCATCATGGAAAACGGCGCCGGGTCGGTGGAGGTTTCGGCGCGCCCGGCTTTGCCGAACACGTGCGCCACCTCGGGGAAGCCCATGAGCTTCCGGTCCATTTGCTGCAGGAGCTTGCCGGCTTCCGTCACCGAAATGCCGGGCAAGGTGGTGGGCATGTACAGGATGGTGCCCTCGTAGAGGGGGGGCATGAACTCCGAGCCCATCCGCTGATAGACCGGAATGATGCTGACGACGAGCAAAACGGACAAGACCATGAGGGACACGCGGTAGCGCAGCGCGAGCCTGAGCAGCGGCGCATAGGCCCGCTGCAAAAGACGGCTCACCGGATGGCGCGCCTCGGGCCGGATGCGCCCCCGGATCAGGAGCGACAGCAGGGCCGGAATCAAGGTCACCGCCAGCACCGCGCTCATGGCGATGGACAGGTTCTTGGTCCAGGCCAATGGTTTGAACAGCCGGCCTTCCTGGGCCTCCAGGGTGAACACCGGCATGAACGCCACGGCAATGACCAGGAGCGATGCGAAAATCGCGGGGCCCACTTCCTTGGCGGAATCGATGAGCACCCGCTCTCGGCTGCCCCGTCGACCGCCCCGGTCCCATTCCTCCAGGCGCTTATGGGCGTTGTCGACCATCACGATGGCGGCGTCCACCATATCGCCGATGGCGACGATGATGCCGCCGATGGACATGATGTTCAGGCCGAGCCCCATGAAATAAATGGGGATGAAGGCGATCAGCACCGCGAGCGGCAGGGTGATGATGGGGATCAGGGCCGAGCGGAAGTGAAGCAGGAAGCCTGCGATCAGGACGCTGACGACGATCAGTTCCTCGATCAGATTCTCGGTGGCCGTGGCGATGGACTGCCGGATCAGGTCGCTGCGGTCGTAAACCGTCACGATCTTGACGCCCGGTGGCAGCGAAGGCTCGATTTGCTCGAGTTTCGCCTTGATGCGGTCGATGACCTTGGGGGCGTCTTCGCCGTAGCGCATGATCACGACGCCGCCCACCACTTCGCCCCGACCGTCGAGTTCCACCAGACCCCGCCGCATGTCCGGCCCGAGCGTCACCGTCGCGACATCCCGCAGCAAGATCGGTGTTCCGCCGGGATTCACCCCCACCGCGATACTCTCGATATCCGCAACGGATTTAATATAGCCGCGGCCGCGCACCATGTATTCGGCGCCGGAGAGTTCCACCACCCGGCCGCCCACGTCCAAATTGCTCATTCGCACCTTGTCCACGATGTCCGATACCGACAGCCGATACCCCAACAGTTTGGTCGGATCCAGGTTGATCTGGTATTGGCGCACGAAGCCGCCCACGCTCGCCACTTCCGCCACTCCGTCCACGCTGGCCAGCCAATACCGGAGATACCAGTCCTGGAAGGAGCGTAAACTCGCGAGGTCCTGCTGTCCGGTCTCGTCGACGAGGGCGTACTGAAATACCCAGCCCACCGCCGTGGCGTCCGGCCCGAGCTGAGGCGTCACCCCCTCAGGCAACCGTCCGGCCAACTGGCTCATGTATTCCAGGACGCGCGAACGGGCCCAATAGATGTCGGTGCCGTCCTTGAACAGCACGTAAACGTAGGAATAGCCGAAGTCCGAAAAGCCGCGCACTACGGTGACATTGGGCGCCGAGATCAAGGCGGTGACGATGGGATAGGTAATCTGGTCTTCCACCAGGTCCGGCGAACGTCCCGGCCATTTGGCATAGACGATGACTTGGGTATCGGACAGGTCCGGCAGGGCATCGATCGGGGTGTTCTTCAGACTCCAAAAACCCGCCGAGGCCAGGCCGAACACCAGCAGGAACACGATGAAGCGGTTTTTGGCGCAGAACTCGATGATGTTTTCGACCATGGAAATCCCCCCTAGCCCCCCTTTTTCAAAGGGGGGTGAGTTCGGTTCTCTTTACCAACAATCATCCCGCGATCAACAGGAGATAAGCTTTTGTTCCCTGATGGGTCAACCGGGGCGAGTTGCTTTTCCCCCCTCGATCAATAGGGGCGAACTTTTGTTCCCCCCTTTGAAAAAGGGGGGCTAGGGGGGATTTCCACGAATCCGCTCCATAACTTCCCGATGGATCGCCTCCAGCACGGCATCCAATTCCAGCAATACCTGAAGATCGTTAAAGCGCAACACCTTGAGTCCGAGTCCGTTGAGATAGGCATCTCGGTGCGCATCCTTGTTTCGATAGTCAACGCCCAGATGCTGGGCACCATCCACTTCGATGACCAACCCGGCTTTGGACGAGTAAAAGTCGACGATGAAGTTTCCAATGGGTTTTTGCCGGTAGAACTGCGCATTCCCAATCTGCTTTCCGCGCAGATATCTCCACAGTTTTTGCTCGGCATCGGTCATGCCCTTACGCAAGCGGCGAGAGTACTGTTTCAGCCCGGAGTTGTATGTGAGCATATTTCGATTTCCCTTGGACTTATGGTATGTGCCTCAATGTTTCATGCCGGCCATGCCGCCTACGGCGGCTTTCAACTGGCTTTCCGAATCGATCAGAAAGTTCGCCGAGGTAACGACGTGGTCGCCCGGCTCGATGCCTTCGGTGATCTCGACCCATTCCGCGCCTCGCACCCCCGTTGCCACGTTGCGCCATTCGAGCTTGCCGCCGCCATGGTGGATGAAGATGATTTTCCGCTCCCCGGTTTCGAGCACCGCATCTTTCGGCACCGCGAGCCGCATGCCTAACGGGATGTTCAGCTCGACGTTGGCGTACATGTCCGGCTTGAGCCGTTCCTCGGGATTGGCCAGCGTGAAGCGGACTTTGGCGGTGCGCGTCTGCGGATCAAGGGTGGGATAAATGAAGTCGACGCGTGCTTCGAAATGGGTTTTGGGATCGTACGAAAGCGTCACATCGGCAGTCTGCCCGACCTTGATCAAAGGCAGTTCGTATTCGTAAATATCGCCCAGAATCCAGATCGAGGTCAGATCGGCGATGGTATACAGAGGCTCGCCCGGTTTGATGTACATGCCGGCCAGAGCCTTTCTTTCGATGACGGTGCCGCTGATCGGTGCATGGATGGGCAGGGTCTTGAGCACTTCGCCGGTGCGCTCGAGGTCCTCGATGTGGTCTTCGGTGATGTCCCACAGAGCCAAGCGCCGGCGCGTCACCTCCAGCAAGGACCGGGCGCCCTGCGCCACTTCCGGGAATTCGCTCGTTCCGAGGTCTCGGACGCTTTGCAGAGCGAGCAGGTATTCCTGCTGGGTGGCGACCAGATCAGGGCTGTACAAAGTGAACAATATTTGGCCCTGCTTGACGCGATCCCCGGTGGCGCTCACGTACAGCCGATCGATCCAGCCTTCGATCTTGATGTTGACGTTGGCGAGTTTGCGCTCGTCGATCTCGACCCGGCCCACAGTCCGGATCGTTCGGGTCAGAGGCCGCTGTTCCGCAATCTCGAACCGGACCCCGATCTCCTGTAGCCGTTCCGGGCTGATGGTCATGGTGTTGGTGCCACCCGGGACCGCGACGGGCGGTGCAGCTTCTTTTCCGCCCGGAGCCGCCCCGTGGCCGGCGTGATCCGCTGGCGGCGGGGTAGCGGGTGCGGGCCCCTCGTTTCCGCACCCTACAAGCAGCAACGAAGTAATCAGTCCTACCGCCCACAGCGTTCTAGATCGCGGCGGGTGCCATCCGTTTATCATGGCGCACATCCTTGTGCTCCACCCTCCGGGCGCACTGCCGTGCGTGCAAAACGCCAATCCTGTCGTTTTGTCATGGTCTCTCTCCGATAATTTCCTCGAGCCGGGCCAGCGCTTTCTCGTGTTCGGTCATCTCGCCGTGCAGTTCGATTTCGTTTTCCTGTAAGGTCAAGAGACTGTTGAGCAGGGTCAAAAAATCCACCTTGCCGACCGCATAGCTCGCCTGCGCCGAAGCCAGGGTCAGGCGCGCTTGCGGAATGAGGGCCTCCGCCAGCAGTTTGACTAATTCTTCCGCCCTCTGCGTGCGAGCGAGGTTGTCCTGCACCCGGGCCGAAAGCGCTTGTTTTACCGCCCACCAGTCCTGCAGGGCGGCCTCCCGTCTCGCCACCGCCTCCTTCACGCCGTAACGTTGTTTGGTGGCGTAATACAGCGGTACCCGGACACCCAGCATCACTTGATAGCCGTCCCGCCGCATCGTTTCGTTGCGAAGACCCAGCGCGCTCAGCTCGAAATCGGGGAAATACTCGCGTTTCGCCAAAGCGATGGCATTTTCGCTCCGTTCGATGTCTTTCATTTGCGCCCTCAGCAGAGGTGCCGCCTGCTCGACCAGAGCCTGGATTTCTGCCGGGTTGTGTTCGAGGGGCGTGACCTGGATCTCCTGAGGCACGCCCAAAGGGTGGGTGGGCGGATACCGGAGAATTTGGTTGATCTCTGCCCGCAACGATACGCCCTGCTGTTCCAGAATGGCTAGGCGCTGCAGCACCCGCGAGATTTCGGTCTGGGCGCGGAACACGTCCTGCTGCGTTCCTTGTCCCACCATATAGCGGGCTTTCGCCGTCTTCTCGAAGTTTTGCAGCAGAACCAGGTTCTTCCGCACGATCTCGAGGGATTTGTGCACCAGATGCAGGTCGTAAAAGACTTGTTTGAGTTGCGCCACCACATTCAGTTGCACCGCCAGGTATTCCTGTTCGATCCGATCGGCCTCGCTCGCGGCCACCTCGCCCCTGAGGCCGAGCTTGCCGGGAAAGGGAATTTCCTGACTGACCCCATACATCGCTTCCCGCTCGACGACCTCCCGATAGCCCAGATTGATCTTGGGGTCGGGCAAGGTCCGGACTTGCGGGATCACCGCTCGGGCGGCCTCGAAACGCTGCCGCGCGGACTGGATGTCCGGATTGTTCTCCAGGGTTTCTTGAACGAGGCGTTCCAAGTCCAGGCGAGGTTCTGCCTGTTCTCCGGCGGCCGCTAGGCTCCAAAGTGCGACCGCCAAGAGGATGCCAAAACGGCATCGGCTTCTATTGGGTTTCAGCATGAACCTCTCCTGGGATGCGATTGAATGATCGTCAGAGCCGTGACACCGGATTTTGAAGGGACGCTCAAACGGACTGAACTCATGGCGTGTCCTCTTCGGCCTTTGGTTTCGGAATCACGGTGCAGAATCCCTGCGGTTCTACACCCAAGGCCGCATCGAACTTGCTCGACAAGTTTTGAAAGGCGATCAGAGCAGTCAATTCGACGATCGCATCGTCATCGAAATGGCGGCGCAGTTGCTCGAAGTGCTTCGACGCGGGGCGGCGGCCCGAGTCGGTCACGGCCTCCGCGTAAGCCAGCGCGGCCGTTTCCCGCTCGCTGAACAAAGGACTCGTGTCGAAATCGCCAATCGCCGCCAGCTTTTCGGGATCGAGTCCACGCCGGAGGACGAGAAAAAAGTTGAGATCGACGCAAAAACGGCAGCCGTTGATCTGTGAAACCAGGACGGTGACAAGAGAGCGCAGTGTCGGTTCGATGGGCGACGTACGGCGGTCGAGCGCACCGTAAAGCAATGCCAGGGCGGCAAATGCCTTCGGCGTTCGTCCCCACAGGCGAGCGGATTCCAGCAAGCTGCGATAGCGGCGCCTCTGGTTCCAAAAGAAAAGCCGCACGTACCACGGAAACCGATGATCGGATGGTGTTGTTATGATCGGCATGATGCTCTCCCACTAAATTTCCTGGGCGGGACGGGGTATTCACTCCCGTTCCGAAGGTCGGGTGTGAACGGTTACGCTCGATCGGGGCTAGGGACATGGATTGAGACCTCCATGTCCCCGAACCGATTGGCCTTACCTGGGCCCGCCCGCCATCCGTCGATGGTCTTCCGCCATGTCTCGATTGGCCTCGGCGGCACGCTCGTAGATATCGATCAGCCTTTTGCAATGAGCCTCGAAACTCCCACCTTTGTACTCCCGAGGATAGTCATGGGGATCTTTCCGGAATTGCGCGAGGATTTGCCTATGCTCCTCGGCCTTTTGCTCCATGTCCCTGGCGACCGCCTCGTAATGATCGGCCAAGGCTTGATGATCGGCGGAAGTCTTGGCGCTTTGAAGCGCCACAGACATGTCCATCGGGTGAGGGCTCCTTTCGGCGCAGGAAACCAATAGTCCGAACAAGGCTAAAACAGCAATTACGATTTTGGTTCTCATGGTTTTTTTCCTTTCAAAGGTTTTCGATTACCAAACTGCGAAGTATTTCGAACAAAATTGGCGCTATTTCCGGCCGCACCTCCTTGCCTCAGCGGGTGTTTTTCGACGGATAAACCTTTGACTTGCGCGTAAATCGCCGGAATCACGATCAGGGTCAATAAAGTGGACGACACCATTCCGCCCACCATGGGCGCGGCGATGCGGCGCATGATTTCGGAGCCCGTGCCCGAGCCCCACATGATGGGTAAGAGTCCCCCCATGATGGCGACGACCGTCATCACCTTCGGCCTGCCCCGTTCTACCGCCCCTTCCATAATCGCGGCGTGAAGGTCGGAGAAACTGAATCGTTCGCCGGCCGCCGCTCGTCGTTCCTTCAGCTTGTTCAGCGCCTGATCCAGATAAATCAGCATGACCACCCCGGTTTCCGCCGCGACGCCGGCCAAGGCGATGAAGCCGATCGCGACCGCCACGCTGAGGTTATAGCCCAGCCAGTGCATCAGCCAGATGCCGCCCACCAGCGAAAAAGGCAGCGACAGGAGGACGATGACCGTCTCCGTGACACGTTTGAAGTTGAGATACAGCAGAACGACGATGATCAGGAGCGTCATCGGCACCACGATGCGGAGCTTGGCCTTGGCGCGTTCCATGTACTCGAACTGGCCGCTCCACGTGACGTAATAGCCGGGCGGGAATTTCACCCGCTCGCGCACGGCTCTCTGGGCGTCGGTCACGTAACCGCCGATGTCTCGGTCGCGGAGGTCCACGTAGATATAGGCGGACAGCAGGGCGTTTTCGGTACGGATGGACGCGGGGCCCTTGTTCAGTCCGATGCGCGCCACTTGCCCCAAGGGAATCATGGCGCCGGACGGCACCGGCACCAGCACCTGGGTGGCGATGGCCTCGGGCGAATCGCGGAACTCCCTGGGATAACGCACGATCACGCCGTAGCGCTCCCGTCCTTCCACCGTGGTCGTGACCGTCTCGCCCCCCAGCGCGGACGCGACCACGTCCTGTAAGGCGCCGATGCTCAATCCGTAGCGCGGCAGAGCCAGGCGATTCGGCTCGATGATCAGGTAATAGCCGCCGGTGATCCGTTCCGCATAGGCGCTGGTCGTGCCGGGGACGGTTCTGACGACCGATTCGATTTCGGTCGCGAGCCGTTCGATTTCTGTCAGATCATTACCGAACACTTTGATGCCGATGGGCGTTCGGATGCCGGTGGACAGCATGTCGATGCGGTTCTTGATGGGCATGGTCCAGGCGATGGTAACGCCGGGCATCTGGGTGGCACGGTCCATTTCGGCGATCAGCTTTTCGGTGGTCATGCCCGGCCGCCACCGGTCCTCCGGCTTGAGGTTGACGACGGTTTCGAACATCTCGAGCGGAGCCGGGTCGGTGGCGGTGGCGGCGCGGCCGGCCTTCCCGAACACCGACTCGACTTCGGGAAAGGTCTTGAGGATACGGTTGTGAATCTGCATGATCTCCGCCGCCTTCGTCAGCGAAAGCCCCGGAAGACTCATGGGCATGAACAGCAGCGTGCCTTCGTTCAAGGTGGGCATGAACTCGCTGCCGAGCTTGGACAGGGGATAGGCCGTCACCGCCAGGACCAGCAGGGCAAAAGCGATGGTCAGCTTCTTCCAGCGCAGCACGAAGGCGATGACCGGGCGGTATAGCCAGATCAGCACTCGGCTGACCGGGTTCTTGTGCTCCGGCACGATCCGCCCCCGGATGAACAAGAGCATCAGCACCGGTACCAGCGTCACCGACAACAGCGCCGAGCCCGCCATGGCGAAGGTCTTGGTGTAGGCCAGCGGCTTGAACAAGCGGCCTTCCTGGTCTTCCAGCGCGAACACCGGCAGGAAGGAGACGGTAATGATCAGCAGGCTGAAGAACAGGGCGGGGCCGACCTCACGGGCCGCCTTGATCATGATGGCGAGCCGGTTTTCATGAGGCTCCGCCCGTTCCAGATGCTTGTGGGCGTTTTCGATCATCACGATGGCGGCGTCCACCATGGCGCCGATGGCGATGGCGATGCCGCCGAGACTCATGATATTGGAGTTGATGCCTAGAAGATGCATGACGATGAAGGCGATCAGCACCCCGATCGGCAGCATGACGATGGCCACCAGGGCGCTTCGAATATGGAGCAGGAAGACGATGCAGACTGCGGCCACGACGAGGGTTTCTTCGACGAGCTTTTCGCGCAGATTGGCTATGGCCCTCAAAATCAAACCCGAGCGGTCGTAAACCGCTTCGACCGAGACGCCCTCGGGCAGGCCGCTGCTGATTTCGGCCAGTTTCTCCTTGACGTTCCGGATCACGTCCAGCGCATTCTGGCCGTAGCGGGCCATGGCGATGCCGGAAACCGCCTCGCCTTCGCCGTTCAGTTCGGTGAGCCCGCGCCGCTCGTCCGGCCCCAGTTCCACCCGAGCCACGTCCCTGAGCAGCACCGGCGTACCGTTTTCGGCCTTGAGCACCAGTTTCTCCAGATCGCCGATGCCTCGTAGATACCCTTTGCCGCGTACCATGTATTCGGTTTCGCTCATTTCGACGACCCGCCCGCCGACATCACGGTTGCTCGCCCGGATCGTCTCGCTGACCGTGCTCAATGGAATTCCGTAAGCCTGGAGCCGGCGCGGATCGACGACGACCTGGTACTGCCGGACGAAGCCGCCGACGCTGGCGACTTCCGCCACACCGTGCGCCTTGGCGAGCTGATAGCGGATGAACCAGTCCTGGAGACTGCGGAGTTCCGCCAAAGTGTGCCGGGCGCCTTGCACGACATATTGGTAAACCCAGCCGACGCCGGTGGCGTCGGGTCCCAGTGTGGGCGTCAGGCCCATCGGCAGCCGCTTGGCGGCAAAGTTCAGATATTCCAGAACCCGCGAGCGCGCCCAATAAATGTCGGTACCGTCTTCGAAAATGATGTAGACGAACGATGCGCCGAAGAACGAGAAACCGCGCACGACCTTGGAGCGGGGCACGCTCAGCATGGCGGTGGTCAAGGGATAAGTGACCTGATCCTCCACCACTTGCGGGGCCTGGCCGGGATATTCGGTGTAAACGATGACTTGTGCGTCGGAGAGATCGGGCAGCGCGTCGAGCGGGGTCTTCACCACGGAATAAATGCCGGCGAAGACGGCGAACACCGTCGCCAGCAGCACCAGAAAGACGTTGCGCGCCGACCATTCGATGATTCGTGCCAGCATCACATTCCCCCATGATCGGCGTGATTACCCGGCGCCGGCGGCTCCGGAGCGCCGAAGCTGTCCAAGGCCGATTTCAGGTTACTTTCGGCGTCGATCAGGAAATTGGCGCTGATCACCACGTTTTCGCCGGCCTTCAGGCCT
This sequence comes from Methylocaldum sp. RMAD-M, assembly GCF_017832375.1. Lineage (NCBI taxonomy): Bacteria > Pseudomonadati > Pseudomonadota > Gammaproteobacteria > Methylococcales > Methylococcaceae > Methylocaldum > Methylocaldum sp. RMAD-M. Next base: position 26,452 of record NZ_JAFIBZ010000031.1, read on the forward strand.
TCCAAGACTTCCACCCACTCATCGCCTCGCGTACCCAGCCGGACCAGGCGAGGCTCGAAACGGCCCTCGCCGCGATCCACCAGAACCCGAGGGCGCTTGCCGCCTTCCAGCACCGAGGACTCTGGAATGGCCAAGGCTGGCCGGACGGTGCCGGCCAACTCGACATGGGCGTACATCATGGGCTTCAGGAGCCCTTTAGGATTGGGCAGCTCGATCCGAACACGGGCCGTCCGGGTTTCGGGATTCAGGGTCGGATAGACGAAAGTCACCTTGCCGTCGAAGGTTCGGCCCGGATAGGCGTCGAGTCCGACCCGGACGGCCTGCCCGCTCGATATCAGACCGAGCTCCTGCTCGAAGACCTCGGCGATGATCCATACCGAGGACAAATCGGCGATTTTGAACAAGGTGTCGCCTGCCATCGCTCGCATGCCGGCAATGGCCGTTTTTTCCATGACAACGCCGGATACCGGCGAGCGGATGACCAGATTGCGCCGGACGATCTCCTCTCGTTCCAACTGCCGGATTTCGGCCTCCGAGACGCCCCAGTAACGCAGCCGCTCCAGGCTGCTTTGCACCAGACTTTCCATCTCGGCTTGAGTGTGCGGCGCGGCGTTTTTCAGCGCGGATCGGCTGTTTTTGGCGATCAGGTAGTCGTTCTGCGCGGATACCAGATCGGGGCTGTACAGTTCGAACAGCGGCTGCCCTTTCTTAACCGATTGGCCGGTGGCGTTGACGTGGAGCTTTTCGATGTAAGCGTCGAACTTGAGCGCCATCGTGTGGAGCCGCCGTTCGTCCGCCTCGATGAGACCGACCGCGCGGACGGTGCGGACCAGATCCCGCTGCTCCGCCACCGCCGTCCGGACGCCGAGCTTCTGGACCTTGTCGGGACTGATTTTGACGATATTGCCTTCGCCGGGCGTTTCTTCGTCGGCGTAGACGGGAATGTAATCCATTCCCATGGAATCCTTTTTCGGTACGGGCGAGGTATCGGGAAGTCCCATCGGGTTCCGGTAATGAAGGATTCTGCGTTTCTTGGGCGTTTCGGCGCTCGGATGCGGTTCCGCTTGCCCGGTTTCCGGTGCCTGATCCTCGTAGACCGGAACGTAATCCATACCCATTTCGTCCTTCGCCGGGACCGGCGAGGTGACCGAGGGATTCATGGGGTGGCGGTAATACAGGGCTCTTTTCTCGGCGGGAGTCGACGGCTCCGAGCCCTCGCGGAACCCGGCCAGCCAATAGCCCGAAGCCAGGCCGACGATCAGCGCCGCCAATATCAAAAACACGGCCGATCGGTTCATAAGGCCTCCTTGCCGGCCGCGGCGGAAAGCCTGGCCAAAGCCTGCTGCGCCTGGGCGTAAGCTTGCCAGGCCTGGATTTCGGCGTTGCGGAGATTGGCCGTGGCGCGGAGCAGATCGGCCATGGCGGCCTTGCCGACCTCGAAGTTCGCTCTCAAGGATGCGACGGTCTGCTCGGCCAAGGGGACGATTTCGTGGCGCAGCAAGGCGTGGTGGTCCTTGGCGCGCCGGTAATCGGACAGCGTCGCAGCGATGTCCGCCTGAACCTTTCTGAATGCGTCCTGCAGCGCATATTTTTCGCGCAGCCATTCGCTTTGCTGCTGATCCACCGCCTTCGCCTGCTTACGTCCGGCATAGACGGGAAGATTGAGGCTGACTCCGAAGCGGACGAAATCGCTGCGGTTCTCGCCGTTGGGGGCGCGGTCGCGAAAAGCATAGCCGGCGCTGAAGGTGAGGTCTGGGTAATAGTCTTTCTTCGCCAGCTCCACCCGGCTTTGAGCAGCGTCGACGCTGCGCCGTTTTTGATTCAGCAGCGGCCGCCCCTGTTCCGCGGCTTCGTCCAGCTGCTCCTCGGCGAGCATCTCCGGAAGCTCCTCCGGCTCATCGTAGGCCAGATCGAATAAGCTCGTCGGCGGGCGGTCGAGCAGGGCGTTGAGGCGGGCAACTTCGCGGTGGTGCATGGCGGTGTGAATCAGCCGCTCCTCGCCCAATTTGGACAGTTCCAGTTGCGCCTGGAGCACATCCTGTTGGAGGGCTTCGCCGACCCGGTAACGCGCCTGAACGGCTCGGATCACGTCACGCAGAGTGGTTTCGGTTTCGGTGAGAATTTGCAGCGTCCGCTCCAGGTAAAACAGTTGCCACCAGCGGAGTTTCACGTCCCGCACCAATCGCAGACAGGCTTCTTCGACCGTTTGCGCGGCAGCCTCTGCCTCGAATCCGGCCGCCTGTTCCTTGAGCGCCAGCTTGCCCGGAAACGGAACGGTCTGGCTGAGGCCCACATCCACCATGGTCATGAAGTCCTCCCGGACATCGAAGCTGTCGGCGGGAAGGTTCAGCATTTCGACGCTCAAGGTAGGGTCCGGCAGGCTGCCCGCCTGCGACGGAACCGTCGCCATCGCTTCGGCGCGGGCGTTGATTTCGGCGAGGCTCGGATTATTGGCGAGAGCCTGGGAAACGGCCGCATCGAGGCTTAGCGAGGCCGTTTTTTCCTGCGCCCGAGGGGACGATGAAAAACAACCTAGGCCAATCAGTATCAGAATGAAGGCAAAAGGCCGGCGATGCAGCCGATGCATTTTGCGTAAGCGGAGCACAGTAGTTCTCCCTTGACGAAGTTCAGGTCTCTGAGTCCCAAGATTCAGGCCATACCGAAAACCCCGGCCCCGTGCGATATCACGGCTCCGGAGTTTTCCACAGCGTCGCTAGGAAAGGACTGCTAATTCAGTAGCGTGCAGAATCGATAGATGAGAGGGACGCGCCGCCTTCGTTGAAGACGCGGCGGGGGTGAGATCGGACGAGCGGTCTCTCCAGGCGGGATCAGCAGGACCAGCCAACAGACCACCCAGGCGAAGAAAATCTCCAGCTTCTGATCGAAGAGGCCGTGGTTGCTGTGTTCAAAAGTCTTGGCGTCGAGACACAACCCTAGGTTGCAGTCGTCGGGAAGAGATGGCTCATGATGGGACGGGTGACTGAGGTTCCCCTGCTCGCACTCCGACAGGAAAGCGTTGTGCAACTGCTTGAAAACCGTCTCGCAGACAATAGCCGCCGGCAACGCCAGCCACGCGATCAGAAAGAACGGAATCAGAGCGCGGGTTGGAGCGGAGTGTTTACGAAGATACGTCAATACGTTGCCGTCCACGTTGGGAGTCTTGCCGAACACTACATCAGGCCGAAAGCAAGAAAAGCCAGGGAAAGATACCACAAGACTAGATCGCCGGGGGAGATGTTCAATACGGTCTTTTACCGATAATGCGACCAGCCACCGCTCCCATTACGACACCGGACTCCGGATTTAGGTGCTTAAAAAAGAAATAAGCGCGAGCGGTATAGAATTGATTAAGCTCAGGCGTGCTCGGGAATCGGCGAGGCATTCTCTCGATTGACTGTTGTTTTGGCCATTGTCGCCGCAATAAGGGTGCGTTTGTCTCCCGCCTCATTTTCCGCTTTCGGCACGGGTCGAAGCTTTGGTTCAGATGCCGGGTACGAGGCATCGGGCGACACGTTCAGCCCGGTGTTCCCGAAAGACGCAGCGGAATCCTTTCATCAGGAAAAGCGGAAAAACAACACCCTCGGCGTCCTGGCGATTCTTCGAAGCTGGACACAGCTTACAGCCGGCTGCGATAACGCTCCAAGAGCTTCGCGTTGATCGCGACGATGATGGTGCTGAGGGACATGAGCGCCGCCCCCACTGCCGGCGACAGCACCCAGCCGAACGGCGCGGCGACGCCGGCCGCGAGGGGAATGGCCACGGCGTTGTAGCCGGTGGCCCACAAAAGATTCTGGACCATCTTGCCGTAGGTGGCGCGGGACAGGCCAAGCGTCGCGGCCACGTCGAGCGGATTGCTGTGCACCAGAACGATGTCGGCCGATTCGATAGCCACGTCGGTGCCAGCGCCGATGGCGATGCCGAGATCGGCCTCGACCAGAGCCGGCGCGTCGTTGACCCCGTCGCCCACCATGGCGACGGTCACGCCCTCCGACTTTACCTCGCGGATTTTCGCCGCCTTCTCGTGGGGCAGGACCTCGGCGAAGTAATCGTCGAGCCCGAGCTGTCCGGCCACGTGCGCCGCGACCGCCCGGCTGTCGCCGGTGAGCATGAGGCAGCGGATGTTCATGGCCTTGAGCCGTGCGATCGCTTCGAAGGATTCCGGACGGACCACGTCGGCCAGCGCGATGGCCCCGAGAACCCGGTCGCCGTCCGTCACGTAGACCACCGTCTTGCCCTGCCCCGCCAGTTCGCTCAATCGCTCGTCGCGAACGCCGAATCCCTGCTCCTCGACAAACCCCGGACTTACGACCCTGATCAGCCGTCCTTCGATCCGGGCCTCGGCGCCGCGGCCGGTCAGGTTCCGGAATTCCTCCGCCTTGGCCAGGCGGATGCCGCGCTCCTCGGCCGCCCGGACGATGCCCAGGGCGATCGGGTGTTCCGATTGCTGCTCCAGCGAGGCAGCCAGCCGCAGCAGCTCCGCCTCGTCGATATCCGCCAGCGGCAGAACGTCGGATACTCCGAAGCGGCCTTCGGTTAGGGTACCGGTCTTGTCGAACACGATCGCTTGCAGGTTCCGGGCGCGCTCGAAAGCGGCCCGGTTCCGGATGAGAAGACCGCTCAGGGCGGCCAGCGAGGTGCTCACCGCCACCACCAGCGGCACGGCGAGCCCCAGAGCATGCGGACAGGTGATGACCATTACGGTCACGCTGCGCTCCAGCGCGAATTCGAAGGGTTCGCCCAGCAAAAGCCACACGATCAGGGTCAGCGTTCCCACGGATAAGGCGATATAGGTCAGCCATTGGGCGGCGCGGTTCGCCAAATCCTGCGCCCGCGAACGGGAGGCTTGCGCCTGCCGCACCATTTCGACGACCTGCGCAAGATAGGTTTCCGCCCCGGTCTTCCGGATTTCCAGCACCAGCGCCCCTTCGCCGTTGACCGCCCCGCCGATGGCCTCGTCGCCTTCGCGGCGAGTGACGGGCTTGGATTCGCCGGTCAGCATGGACTCGTTCAAGCTCGAGCGGCCTTCGACGATGAGGCCGTCGGTCGGGATTTTTTCGCCCGGCTTGACCAGCACCCGGTCGCCGGGGTGAAGTTCGGTGACCGGGACTTCCTCGACTTCGCCGTTTTCCCGCAGCCTATGCGCTTCGGTGGGCATCAGCCGCACCAGGGCATCCAAAGCGCCCGAGGCGCCCATCACGGACTTCATCTCGATCCAGTGACCGAGCAGCATGACGTCGATCAGGGTCGCCAGCTCCCAGAAGAACACCTGGCCCGAGAGGCCGAACACCACGGCGCTCGAATAGAAATAGGCCACACTGATGGCCAGCGAGATCAGCGTCATCATGCCCGGCTGAAGCTGCCGGAGCTCGTCGAACAATCCGCGGATAAACGGCCAGCCGCCATAGAGATAGACAGCCGTCGAGAGACCGAAAAGGACGTAGGTGTCCCCCGGAAAGGCGAGGCGTTCCTCGAGCCCCAGCCACTCCTGAATCATGGGCGAAAGCGCCAGGATGGGGCCGGTCAGAACCAGCGAAAACCAAAAGCGGCGGCGGAAGTCCTCGACCATCGCCGTATGATCGTGATGTTCCGCATGATGGCCTTCGCGGCGATCGGCCGGAACGTGGCGAGCGGGAGCGGCTTGCGGCTCGGAATGGGTATGGTGTGTCATGGCGGCGCTCCGTGGGATCGTTCCAGCCGCCAAGCGGTGGGCGGGGTTAGTTGGTAGCGGATTCCGGTTCTGGGCTATGCGTGTTCATTTTCATACCGGAAGAGCTCGATGGGAAGTGCGCTCCGGCCTCCCAAGAGCGGAGCGCACCGCTACACAGATTTCTCACGAACGGTCCGGCCTATTCCCGGCGCCGAACCGCTCGTTTCTTAACGGAACCCATGCCGGTTACATCGTGATCGCACCCGCCAGCTTGTTGCAGGCTTGCTCGCAACGGCGACACGACTCACCGCAAATGCGGCAGTGTTCGTGACGAGAGGCATGCCGCTCGCACTCCTCGGCGCAGATTCCGCAGGCCGTCGCGCAGGCCTGCAACTGGCTGCGCATCATCCTCATGTCCGATTCGGTCTCGCGCGAAACCAGCCGGCCCGTCGCCTCGCAGATGTCCGCGCAATCCATGCACATCCGAATACATCGTTTGAGATTCTGCACCTGGTCCTCTCCGACGCAGGCGTCAGCGCATGCGGTACACGCTTGCGCGCAATCGAACAGTTCGCTTGCCGTTTGTGACAACAATCCCATGTCCACTCCACGTCCCATTACGGCCGGGTGCGGATGCGCTTTGAGCATTTCCTGAATCGCGTTCATGATGTGCCTCCTGTATTCCTTGCCATGTATATTTCGTTCGTCTCCGCCTGTTCCATTTACTGGAAGGCTTCTCTCCGGTTTGAGACCGGTTTTTTGTCGGACCGAATGGCGATAAAACCAGTCCGCAAAAAAGTAGGACCGGGGTTTAACTGGCTCGGTTCCGGCAGGATCGCTCGGGTTTTCATGCGGCACATCTTTCGTAGGGTGGGTTAGGCGCGCATCAACGGAACCTGCAAAGTTCCTTTGGTGTTTCCGCGCGCCGTAACCCACCAGGCAAGGCTGCGGGAACCGGTGGGTTACGGCGCGCGGAAAGTCCTGCGGTCGCAGCATGGTTCGTGACAGTGCGCGCCTAACCCACCCTACGATCGTTTTGAGATACGACCGGATGTTATCGGCGGCCGATTCGAATACATCACTCGACAGAACACGGCAGTGTCCATGCCCCTCTGCCAACCCGCTCCCGCGCTAACGAGGTCCTACAGTGACCGGCCGGGTACCGCCCATTCGGTCCAGCAGGGTCTTGAACGTGATCTCCGCCGTATGGCTATACCCGGAAACCGGTGCCGGCAATCCCACTCTTTCGATATCGACGGTGTCGCGGACGAGTCCTGTGGTATTGCTCGCCTTCAGAGTGTCGAAATAAGAGACCGCCTTGCCCTGCACATCGGCCGTGATTCGGTCGCGCTGCGCCGGCGGCAAGTCCCATAGGGCTTGCTTGAAAGGCAGCAGCGCCCGCTTGCGGGTGGCGCGGTAAAACGCTTCGTCGCTCATGCCGGGCTGCCGCTCTCCGGGCCATTCGCTATCGATCCAGCGGTAGATGTCCTTTTTCAACTCCACGGGAAACGCCTCGTGGTCGAAGATCAGGTCCTCGAACGGCGCGACGAGATGCAGTTCGCTGACGTTATTCCCCGGAAACTGCGGGAACAGCGTTTCCGGAATGGGCGTTATCCCGCTGCGCACCGCCAGGCTGAGGCCATACTCCCGGCGAGCGATCTCGCCGAGATCCCGGACCAAATTGAGATCGACGTCCGCCTCGCCCACCAGGACGACAACCTTGGAAAGGTCCTTCTTACCGCCCGGAAGATTGAGCTGGACGTAAAAGCTCTCCATGAAGGCGCGAAACTGATCCGCGGTCAGGTTTCCATCGCCCATCGCCTTGATTTCGGCACCGATGTCGACGGACAGCTCCTCCGGCTCGATCTCGCGGATGAACGCGACCAGTTCGGCGCATTCCCGGCCGCTTTGCTGATGCTGTTCCGGAAAGCTCGGGCGGGAGAAATCCGCCAGGCTCGAGGTATCGAGATCGATATTGAAGAATCCGGCCGTAATCGCCTCTTCGATCCGTTCTTTCAGCCTGTCGATCTCATCGTCCCGGCTGACCTGATAACTGGCGCGTCCTATGCGAATATGATCGCTTTGGAGGAAGACGGCTCGCTGATATCCCTCGCGAATCGCCGCCGCCAGAATGCAGGTGGCATACTCGGCCGGCGACTGGAACCCGTAACCGGAGACTTCATCGGTGTAGCCGAAACTGAAAGCGCCTGCGCCGGTCTCCCCAGCCGCGCGAAAACAGGCCCTCGCCACATCGTAGCTCAGCGCATGCAGACTCAGCACCGGAGCCGTGAAAACCGGAGCCACGCCCAGGACTGCCGCTTCATGCAGCCCCTGGATGGAGGTCGGATAAACCACCAGCTTGGCGGCTACTTCCCGAATCAACCATTGCAGGAAATATCTGAATTCTTCCGATTCATGGAAGATGGCGTTGTAGACCAGCCGGTCGATGCACGCTTCCCGGAGCCTGTCGGCATCGACGACTTCGACTTCGTTGCCCTTGATTTCCACTACTCCCCTGAGGGTGCTCTCGATATCGATAGCCGTTCGAAACAGCATAGGCTTACTCCTTGCGAGACAAATGACGAGGATCAGGGTGGACTCACGATCTTCTTCCGAGTCCGGCGAACCCGAACCCCATGCCGATGCCCAGTACCCCGGCCAGCGCCATCCAGGAAACGGGCAGCCTTTGCCGGGGTCTTTTCCAGCCGCCGCGCACCCTGCCGTATCCGGGCATGGGTTCGAACAGATTGCCCGAAGTCGGCGGTATGGCGCGCTCTTGAAAGTGCTTCGCTTCGACCACCCGAGCCGCCCATCGGTCGAACAGCCCCGGCACGATGCGCTGGGCGACGATCGCCGCCCGGATGTTGGCGCCCACGATCACCTCGCGGCGCGGTGTGAGCGCGGCGGACAGGATGGCTCGGGCGATTTTTTCCGGATCATAGATCGGCCACATGGGTCTGGCCGCGCGCCCCATGTAATTGCCCCCCTGCTGGAACAAGGGCGTATCGGTCGCCGGCGGAAGCACGGTGACCACGTGAATGTCCGGCACATCCCAAAGCTCCTGCCGCAGGCAATCGGATAGCGCGACGATGCCGTATTTGCTGATGACATAAGCGGCGGCGAAAGGCTGAGGGATTTTTCCGACCCCCGAGGAGACATTAATGAGGACGCCCCTCCCGTGCTCCCGGAACCACGGCAGGATGGCCCGAGCACCGTGAACGTAGCCCAATAGATTGGTGTCGATTACCCGGCGGAAATCCGCAATCGGGGTTTCCTCGAACCGGCCGAACAGAGTCACCGCCGCGTTGTTGATCCAGGTATCCAACCGCCCGAAGGTTTCGATGGTTCGGCGCGCCAGCGCTTCGACCGCTGGTCCGTCGGTCACATCGACCGGCACGGCCAAAGCCTTTCCGCCGGAGGTTTCGCACTCCTGCGCCAGTTCATCGAGGGCCGCTCCACGGCGGGCGGCCACCACCACGGTTCCTCCCGCCGCTGCGAACGCCAAAGCCGTGGCCCGACCGATGCCGCTCGATGCTCCGGTAATCACGGTAACGGTGTTCTCGATCCCGAGCCGCATGGCGATTCCTTTCCGCAATAAGCTTACTAAAGGAGACCCGGCGGTATAGCGTAAGTTCTCAGCTGGCGAGGGGTGCAATCGAACGGGCATCCCTTGGATGCTTATCCCAGTAGGCCCTTCGACAGTTTGTAGGGCGGGTTAGGCGGGTTAGGCCGCGAGGCCGTAACCAGCCGAGCGGCCTCGGATCGGTGGGTTACGCTGCGCTAACCCACCCTACGATTCTGGTAAGGCTCTTAGTCCATACCCGGATAGATCCGTTCAGATCGTTACGCACCCGGCGCTTTTTCGGCGGTCGAAGATGGGAGAAGGACCTCAAACATGAATTGGCACAGTCAACCCGCAGACCGGATTCTTCAAGAACTGAAGACCAAGGCCGAAGGCCTTTCCGCCGACGAGGCGAGGCGGCGCATCGAGGAACACGGCCCCAACGAGATCCGGAAAGGACAGGAGATCTCTCCGCTCAGGATCTTGCTGGCCCAGTTCAACGATTTTCTCATCTACCTTCTGCTCGCGGCGGCGATCCTTTCGGTCGGCGTGGGCTTTCTGCCGGGATCGGACCCGGAATACACCGAGGCCATTCTCATTCTGGTCATCGTGCTGGCCAACGGGCTGTTCGGCTTCGTTCAGGATTATCGAGCGGAAAAAGCGATGCAATCGCTCCGGGAGCTTTCCACGCCGCAGGCGCGGGTGTTCAGGGACGGAACAAAGATCACGGTGCCGGCTACCGAGCTGGTGCCGGGCGATGTGATCGTGATCGACCAGGGGAACCGGATTCCGGCGGATGCCCGCATGCTCGAATCCCACAGTCTGGAGACGATGGAAGCTTCGCTGACCGGGGAGAGCGCAACGGTCCCCAAAGAGGCGGAACCCGTGGATGAAGACACGCCTTTGGCCCAGCGCAGCAATATGCTGTTCATGAACACCGATGCGGTGAGAGGACGGGGCAAGGCGGTGGTGGTGGCCACGGGCATGAACACGGAAGTGGGCGCCATCGCCTCGGAGATCGAGAGCGCCGAGCAGCACAAAACGCCGTTCCAGGAAGAGGTCGACCGCCTGGGCAAGCAAATCGGCTACGGCATCCTCGGGTTGATTCTGGTAGTTGCCGTGATCCAGTACTTTGCTACCGAAACCGGCATCGTCACCATCATCCTGGTGGCCGTTACCCTGGCCGTGGCCGCCGTGCCGGAGGGCCTGCCGGCCGTGGTGACCCTCGCCCTGGCTCTTGGCTCCCAGAGGCTGATCAAGCAGAACGCCTTGGTTCGCCGGCTGTCGGTCGTGGAAAGCCTCGGCTCCGTAGACGTGATCGTGACCGACAAGACGGGAACGCTGACCGAAAATCAGATGACGGTCAAAAGGCTATATTTCGCCGGCCGAACCTACGAGGTCACGGGCGAAGGCGCCAAGCCGGACGGCGAGTTCCGTCGGAATGGCGAACCCGTGCCCGCCGGGACGCTGGAGCCGCTCCTAAAATGCGGGGCCATCGTCAACGATGCGGAAAAGACGGGGGACGCCGCGGATTATTCCGGCGATCCCACGGAAGTCGCCCTCCTGGTCTCGGCCGCCAAGGCGGGGATCGAAGCCAAGCCGGAACGGCTGCGCGAAATTCCATTCTCGTCCGAGCGCAAGCGGATGACGGTGATCGCCAAGGAAGAACCGCCGATGGCGTACATGAAGGGCGCTCCCGAAGTGGTGCTGGAGCGATGCAGCTCGCTATGGGAGGACGGGGAAGCCAAGCCCCTCGACGAGGAGGCGCGACAGGCCATCGTCGATAAAAACAAAGAGTTCGCCGGCAGTGCCTTCCGCGTTTTGGCCTTTGCCCACAAGGAAATGCACGATACGGAGGGAAACGAGGACGAGATCGAAAGCGGAATGGTGTTTCTTGGATTGCAGGCCATGATCGATCCGCCCCGCGCCGAGGTGAAGGAGGCCGTTCAGGACTGCCGAAACGCGGGTATCCGGGTCATCATGGTCACCGGCGACAACCTGGCGACGGCCAAGGCCATCGGGGCGCAGATCGGTTTCAGCCCGGAAGGGGCCATGACCGGAACGGAGCTCGACCGCCTCTCCGAGCAAGAGCTGCCGCGAGTCGCGGAGAAAGCCGAGGTCTTTGCCCGCGTTTCGCCCCACCACAAGGTCGCGCTCTTGAAGGCGCTACAAGAGAGCGGTCATCGGGTGGCCATGACCGGCGACGGGGTGAACGACGCCCCGGCCCTGCGCAATGCTCACGTGGGCGTGGCCATGGGCCGGCGCGGAACCGACGTGGCCAAGGAAGCTTCGGACATGGTGCTGCAGGACGACAATTTCGTGACTTTGCGCAATGCCATCGCCGAAGGCCGGGGCATCTTCGACAACATCCGCAAGTTCGTCAATTTTCTGCTGTCGGCGAACGCCGGCGAGATCCTGATCGTGTTCCTCGGCGTATTGGCGGGCGCCGCGCTGTTTCCCCGCCTTTTCGAAGGCCAGAGCGAAGCCTTGATCCTCACGCCGGTGATGCTCCTGTGGATCAATTTGATCACCGACGGGCTTCCTGCGCTGGCCTTGAGTACCGATCCCAAGACGGAAGGCATCATGAAGCAGCCGCCGCGCGGTTCCGGCGAACCGGTGCTCGATCGGCGCATCGTCGCCTCGATTCTCGGCATCGGCCTGATCATGGCCGCCACCGGATTGCCTTTGTTTTTCCACGGCCTTTGGAACACCGGCGACCTGGCCCGGGCGCAGACCCAGCTCTTCACCTTCATCGTCGTGGCCGAGATGGTCCGAATCCAGGTCATCCGGGCGCGTTACGCCCTGCCGATACTCTCGAACCGGTGGCTGGTCGCCGCCGTGGCATCGAGCCTGGCCCTGCAGGCGATAGTCCTTTATACGCCCGCGAACGAGCTCTTCGAGGTGGCAACGCTTGCGCCGGGCGACTGGCAGTGGATCGGCATCGCTTTTGCCGCTTTTCTCCTGCTGAGCGTGACGGCGGAAAAAAGTCTTGACCGGATTTTCGGCAGGAGAGTCGAGAGAGCGCTTAAGAAAGCAGCCGCCGAAAAGAAAATCGCTCCGCCCGAACGGGAAGAAAGATTGATGGCGTTTTACATCCTGAGCAAGGCGTTGCTGGACGCCTATACCGCCAGTTTCGGCAAAGAGGCGGAGGAAAAACCCAGGAGCGAAAACAAAACGAGCGACAAAGTGGAGGCTTTCCGTCTATTCAGCGAAGCCATGCTGAAAGCCTACGCGCGGACCTTCGACCACAGGGCGAGCACGGAGCCGCAAAACGATCGAGAGCCCTCGAAGACCGAATAGAGCATTTTTCATTTCCGTTTAGCGGGTCGTTTGTCCCAAAACTCTACCAATGAGCGGCTGAGCGCGGTGCTTAATTTAGAGCGGGGAGCCGCCCCGCACGCGGGCTACGTTGCGAACGCCATCTCTAGAGCGTTTTCATCTCGCTCGTAGGGCAAAACAGGCTTGGCGGAAGTCGTTGGCGCCTTCGGCTCGGGTGAATGGATTCAAGCATTCGTAGGTCGGCAATCCTTTGCCGACGTATCGGCTCGGCGAAGGGCTTTGTCGGAAGGGGCGTCCTGGCGCTCCCAGGACGGCCGTTTGCGATTGGAAGGGTCGCGACTAAAGCGACCGTTTGCGATTTGAAGGGCAGCTCTGGCGCTCCCAGAGATGCCGTTTGCGATTGGCAAGGGATTGCCGACCTACATATCCGAATCCCTTACCGACTCGGAAAACGCTCTAGACCAAATGTCTCTCCATTTGGCTTAAAGCGTATTGCGCCGGTTGCGAAGCGGATAGCCCGCCGCACCAAACTACGAAATGCCGAGACCGTCTAATTGTTTATTGCCGTTCGCTCTATCGCTTGACGGCGACTTTCCGCAAGGGCATTGTTCACCCGGAAGTTGACTTGAAGTTCGATCCTCCATTATTAATCAGGCCCGTAAATTCCCTCCTGGTATTTCGGGCCGCCGCCCAAGCCGGTACACGCCCGGCCGGGGCTCACGCGGCTTGTCGCCGCGCCGGGGCATCCCTGCCCCGGATTAACCCGGCCTATATTTATAGGCCGGGTTAATAACTCGCTAGGGCGAGTTTCGATAAGCATCCGTACAACCTGGTTCAAGGAGAGTGCCATGTCAGATTCAAGGTTTCATCCAGGCCGACGTCAAGCCCTCAAGACAGTGGTCGCTACGGTGATGACTGTTTCGCTGAGCGGATTTCTACGGCGGGGACAAGCGCAGGAGCCGTCTCCTGCGGGCGCCCCCAAGCTGTCGCCGGACGATCCGATGGCCAAATCGCTCCGTTATGTGGAGGATGCAACCAAGGCTACCCGTCCCCCGAGAGAAGGCGTACCCGGCGAGCAGCAATTCTGCCACAACTGCAAGTTTCTCCAGGCCGGCGAAGGGGAATGGCGCCCTTGCAGCATCTTCGGCGGCAAACTCGTGAACGTTAACGGCTGGTGCAGCTCCTGGCTGAAGGCGGGTTAGCCGGCTCCGAACGGTAACACCGCCGCGCTCGGCGCGTTCCGGTGTTACCGGATTCGAAGATGTGTCGCCAGCTGCGCATGCATAACATCGATAAAAGTCACCCTGTTCCGGTTCGTGCGCCAACTCTGAACACATATGGGCTTGGATTCGGTGATTTATCCTGTCTGGATAGGGTAAGGAGGCCCAATGAAAACTAAACCGATCCCGATTTTCCGGGTGCTGGCGATGACGATCGGCTCGAGTGCCTTGGTGCAAGCGGCAGAATCGACATCGCCTCCCGCCTTCTCCGAGATCGATAAGAACAGGGACGGATACATTTCCGCCGATGAATCCAAGGCTGTGCCCGGTTTACCGGTATATCTGACGACCTTGGACCAGAACAGCGATGGCAAGCTCAGCCCCGAGGAATACGAGGGCTTGAAAATCCTGGCGCCCGACGAGGTCGGTCCGATCACTGTGCCATCATCTGGGCCGCTGCCGTAGACAGCATGCGGAAGCGCAAATGTCGAATGCAGTAAGGCTGTCGACTCGGCTTCGCGAGCGCGCCGTTTCCGACGTGTATGGGTTTCGATGAACGCCGTTGCTTGACTGCAGCACTCTGACATTCATGCCGAGAGTCAGTCTGGCGTTTTATGGAAACCATAGTGTTCACAGGAATTCAGGCAGCCGGGAAGTCGACCTTTTTCAAGGCATGCTTCGTCGATACTCACATACGGATCAACCTCGACATGCTGCGTACCCGACACCGGGAAAAGCTGCTGATCGACGCCTGTCTTCAAGCGAGGCAGCCTTATGTGGTGGAAAATACCAATCTGACTCGAGAAGAGCGCGCGCGTTACATCCCATCCGCCAAGCGGGCCGGGTTTCGCGTGATCGGCTATGCCTTCCGGGTCGAACTCGATGAAGCCTTGGTCCGGAATGCTTTGCGCAATACTCGTCGCAGAGTTCCGGAAAAAGCCGTCCGCGCCGCGTTTCGGCGCTGGCAGCCGCCCTCCTGGGAGGAAGGATTCGATGCGCTGTTCGATGTGTGGAGCAGCGGCGGCGAGTTTCAGGTGCAGGCGATCCCGCGTGAAGCCGAGCGATCGTGAAAGGCGAGCGGACGGCCCCTCCGGCGTTGCCTGACCTATTCCATTCGGCATTCGAATGAATATTAATCGTAGGATGGGTAGAGCGAAGCGAAACCCATCGATGGCGGATTAGCCCCTCGGCTCCGCTCGGGACAGGCCCTTCGACTGGCTCAGGACAGGCCCTTCGACAAGCCTGTCCTGAGCATCGTCGAAGGGCTCAGGACAGGCTCCGCGCAACCCGCCGACCCTTCGACTTGGCTCAGGACAGGTCCGAGGTCGCTCGGTGGGTTACGGCCTCGCGGCCTATCCCGCCCGGCAAAAATTAATTCTTATTGAAAGCGATTTGGAATTAAGACGAGCTACACTCATTCCCGTAAATTCAAGACAGGAGAATTCTCATGTACGTGCCTTTGCAGCCGGTTCTAGCGCTGGTGACCGGAATATTGATCTTGCTCGTGCCTAGGTTATTAAATTATCTCGTGGCGATTTATTTGATCGTCGTCGGCGTTTTGGGATTGATGCACCGATAATCGATCGGAATCGGCGGCGACGATATTATTTTTAATGGCGACCAAGCACCCCGTTTATTCCAAGTTTGCAAAGATTTAACGGCGGCGAGTCGATCGCCCGGTCGGGATTAGGCATCAATCCCGGCTTTCCCTGCCTACGCAATAAGCCAGGTATCCAATCAGCGCCAAAAGTCCTATTTCGCCTGCAAAGTCGCCCCAGGTGTAAATACTGAAACAATCCGGTACGGTTCCGAGCATCTCGAAGCCGCCGACGAATGCAGTGGCGAAAATGAAGACCAGGACCAGCAAATAAACTTGTTTCTTGCTGAATAATGGGTGAAACATAATCGCTTCCTAGTGAATTGTGCCCTGCCTAAGCTGCGTCCGACTCGACCGGCGCGTTTCGCCGGGCACGGACGACCGTCGAAGCTTCGCGAAGCGAATGGCCATGAAATCCGTTAAACCCTATGACACGATCGTGATCGGCATCGGCGCGGTCGGTGCGGCGGCCGCCTAT
The DNA here is from genome assembly GCF_017832375.1 of Methylocaldum sp. RMAD-M. Taxonomy (NCBI): domain Bacteria; kingdom Pseudomonadati; phylum Pseudomonadota; class Gammaproteobacteria; order Methylococcales; family Methylococcaceae; genus Methylocaldum; species Methylocaldum sp. RMAD-M. Next base: position 42,235 of record NZ_JAFIBZ010000031.1, read on the forward strand.
CACCTGGCCCGGCGCGGACAGCGTGTCCTGGCATTGGAACAGTTCGACCTCGATCATTCGATGGGAAGCTCTCACGGCGAGTCGCGCATCATCCGCTACGCCTATAAGGACTCCATCTACGTGGACATGGCGAAACAGGCATTCCCAATGTGGCGCGATCTGGAGCAGCGCAGCGGCAAGCGCCTGCTGACGCCCTCCGGCGGACTCGACTTCGGTCCGGCGGATTCCCCCTCGCTGCTGGCCACGCGCGATTGCCTGGATGCCGCGGGAATCGCCTACGAATGGCTCTCTGCGACCGAGACCGCCCGGCGCTTTCCGCAGTTCCGGCTCGACCGGGATATGGCGGCCATTTTGCAGCCGGACGCCGCAATTCTGAATGCCTCGGCCTGTGTGCGGACACTGGCGGAAATGGCAGAGATCTCTGGCGCCATGCTGAAGACGAAATGTCCGGCGACGAAGATCGAACCGTCGAGCGACTCGGTTTACGTGGAAACGCCAGAAGGCGGATTCACCGCGGGGAAGGTGGTCGTCAGCGCGGGCCCCTGGGCCGGAAAGCTGCTGCACACGCTGGATTTGAATTTGCCGCTGACGGTGACCCGGCAAGAACAGGTATTTTTCGAGCCTGCCCGGCGCACCGCGTTCTTGCCGGGGACATTCCCGGTGTTTATCCATCATCGGGAACCTTGGATTTATGGGCTGCCGGATACGGGCACCGGACTCAAGATCGCCGTCCACAACCTGAGCCATGCGATCGACCCCGACGACGTTCGCCCCGCGCAGGACAACACGTCCGTCGACACCGTGCGGGCATGGGTCAAGCGCTTCCTACCCTGGGGCGACGGCCCGATTCGCGAGAAGCGCGAATGCCTGTACACGATGACACCCGACGAACATTTCATCATCGATACGCATCCGGGCTATTCCAACGTGGTCATCGGCTCGCCGTGCTCTGGACATGGATTCAAGTTCGCTATCCTGACCGGATTCTTGTTGGCGGATCTGGCCCAAGGGCGGGCGCCGATGCAGGAACGATTTACGGTGCGGCGTTTCCTGGGATGACGAGCCGGAAGACGCAAGGAGAAAATGAGCCCGCTCTCCCGAGATTCGAACGGCATGGACACATCTCCGATTAGCTTGGACATTCGATCCGCGATGAACCTGTGGGCGAGACCGGCCATCGCTTGCGCCAGCCGAAACGCTGCTCGCAATCGAGCCGTGGATGAAAAACGCTCGACCGAACCCGGGTTGCCTGCTTCGGCCTCAAGGACTAGCAGCGCGATAAAATCCTTCCATCGGTATCGAATTCGACCTCGCGCTCTTTTTTGCCCTCCCTGATTTCGACCTCATAGCTCTTCACGGTGCCGCTGGTATCGGAAACCTGAAAGGCCCGCTGCAGCGTGGCTCGCGGATGGGCGCTCTTTACCGCCTGCAGTACGGATTCAGGCAGCTCATCGAGTTTAATGACCTTTTCGGTTTCAACCAGAGTGCCGTCCGCGCGATAGACCTCGGAGCGTTCCTGCCCCTTGTCGTCGCGATAGGCGATTTCATAAGCCTCCTTGCCATCGAGGACTTCTTCCTCGTACTTCACGCCTTTGGCAGCGGGATGATCTTTTTGAAAGGCCGCAAGGACTGCCTGAGGAACGTCCTGCTTGTTCAGTAGCGGTTCATGCGCCGCGACGAGCGCGGGATTGATGATGGCCGCGCCGAGTATCGTGGCAAGGAATGACTGTCCGTTCATGATATTTCATCCTGAGGAATGATTCCGATCCTTCTTAGACATCCGTTCACCATGAGATTCTACGTCCGGCCTTTCAACTTTTAGAACCGCCAAGCCGCGAATTGGTCTACGCACGGGTGGCCGGGTTTCGACAAAGGGATTGCGGGATTGCCACGCGATCGGAACTAACACACACGGCGGCTATCTAGTACTTTATGGAAAGCTGAAGAACATGCCCGCTCGAATAAGAACCTTATGCTTGGGTCGTTTTATTAACGCGGCCTATAAATATAGGCTGGGTTAATCCGGGGCAGGGATGCCCCGGCGCGGCGACAAGCCGCGTGAGCCCAGGCCGGGCGTGTACCGGCCTGGGCGGCGGCCCGAAATACCAGGAGGGTATTTACGGGTCTGATTAATAGAAGCTGTGGTTCGGCGGCTTGCAGCCGAGGCAACATCGCCTCCGACGGAAGTACTTTTTCCAAGGCCGATCTCCACTCCCGGGCCGATGGCGATCGGCCATTCGAATTTCTCTTCCGGATATCGATGAGATTGACGAACGATAATCCCATGGTCGGGCGCTCCGATGTCGAGCGGATTTATCCCCGCATGGTGGAGTTGCGCCGATTGCTGCACCGCTATCCCGAACTCGCTTTCGAGGAAGCCCAGACGGCTCGCATGATCATGGAGGAGCTCGATCGCCTCGGCATTCCCTACGAATACGGCGGCATCGGAGGCGGTATCGTCGCCCGGATCGCGGGCAAGAGCGAAGGTGCAACCGTGGCTTTGCGGGCCGAGATGGACGGTCTGCCGGGGGTAGAGACCACCGGCCTGCCTTTCGCGTCCCTGAATCCGGGCAAAATGCACGCCTGCGGCCATGACGGACACATGGCGATGGTGCTCGGGGCCGCGGCCTTGCTCAAGGACGATCCGCCTCCAGGGAACGTTTTGCTGATTTTTCAACCGGCGGAGGAACGCGGCGGCGGCTCGCGCGTTATTCTTCGTTCAGGGGCCCTCTCGGGCGTCAAAGCCATTTTCGGCGGACATGTGACCGGGCATTACCGAGTCGGCGAGATCATGGTCGCGCCCGGCGTGCTCACCGCCCAGTCGGACGGTTTCCTCATACGAATCCAGGGACGCGGCGGACACGGGGCGAGACCGCACGAAGCGGTGGATGCGGTGGTGGTCGCCGGGCTCCTGATCGTGGCGATGCAGACTCTGGTATCCAGGGAGGTGAACCCGGTCTATCCGTCCGTGATCACCATCGGCCAGGTGAGCGCCGGCAGCGCGCCCAACGTGATCGCCGAAACGGCGACGCTCCGGGGCTCGATACGCACCACCCTGCCGGAGGTGCGGAAACATCTCCTCGAAGGTCTGGAACGCATGGCCAAGGGCATCGGGGATCTCCACAATGCCCGGATCGAGGTGATCGTCAACGAAGGCTATCCGCCGGTGGTGAATACGCTCGTCGAATCGGAAATCGCCCGCCGGGCAGCCGGGAAGATCGTCGGCGAAAAGGGGCTCGTGTCCATGGAATATCCCAGCATGGGATCCGAAGACTTCGCCTACTATCTGCAGGAAATTCCCGGCTGTTACGTAAGGCTAGGCGCACGCCGGGAAGGATGGGAACATATTCCCTTGCACAGCCCTGCCTTCGATTTCGACGAAGAGGTGCTGAAAATCGGGGCGGCATTCTTCGACCGGGTGGCACGCGATGCCATCGAGGCGTATGCATGACGACGAGCTAGAATTCTCCGGTTCGAAATCTCCCACCGTGGGAATCGAAATCGAATTTCAGCTGCTCGATCCGGACACGCTCGATCTGGTCGACGGCATACTTCCCCTGCTCCGGGACCACCCGGAGGAACCCCGCATCAAGCCGGAATTCACCCAGTCCACGGTGGAAATCAATTCCTGCGTATGTGCCGATATCGAAGAACTGCGGTCGGACGTTACCGGCCTGGTCAAAGAACTGAAGCGCCGCTGCGAAGGATTGCATTTCACGCTTTGCGGCGCCGGCACGCATCCCTTCTCGCTGCGTCCGGCGTCGGTGACGCCGCTGCCGCATTATGTCGAGATGGAGCAGCGCATGGTTTACCTGGCGCACACGCTGAAAACCTATGCGCTTCACGTCCATGTCGGGATGCCGTCGGGCGATGCCGCGGTCGTCGTGATGAGCCAGCTCAAGCCCTATCTGCCCGTTCTTCTGGCACTCTCGGCCAGCTCCCCGTTTTGGCAGGGCCAGGATACCGGTTTCGCCTCGTTCCGGCAGCGCATCCTGGCGGCGATGCGCGACTACGGCCTGCCGCCGAGCTTCACGTCTTGGCGCCAGTTCGCCCAGTGTTTCGAAAACCTCCGAACGGCGGGCGCCGTCCACGTGGTCCGGGACGTCCACTGGGATATCCGGCCCAGTCCCCATTACGGCACGCTGGAAGTTCGCGTGATGGATGTTCAGCCGACCCTGCGGGAAACATTCATGCTGGCCGCCCTGGTCCAGACCCTACAGGTTTATCTGCTGCGGTGTTGGGAGCAGGAAAAGCCGGTTCGTCCCGCGATGCCGCAACACTGGTGGGCGGAAAAGGAAAACTGTTTCCGAGCCTCTCATCGCGGGGTGGAGGCTGAGATCATCGTCGACGAGACGGGCCATGTTCGTCCCATCAAGGCGTTTACGCGCGAATTGCTGGCGAGCTTGGCGGAAACGGCCGAAGAATTGAGGACCAAAGACTGGCTCGATCAACTCGAAGCCCGACTCGACACCGGGCACAGCTACCTCCGTCAGCGAGCCGTCTTTTCCGAAACGCGATCCCTGCAAAAGGTGGCAGCGAGCCTGGTCGGAGAATTGGAAGCGGAACTGATCGAGCCATAGTGCGAGCTTCCGTCGACCGGTTTGCGTCAGGCCGGGCATTAAAGCATTTCCCGGCAACTCATCCGGCCTCGGGTGATTGCGCCCCGAATTCCTGTCGACCGGACCTCGCGTCGATTTCCTAAACGGACTTATCCCGAATTTCCGTTCCCATCGGACCGCCTCGAATCGGCGGTGTTAATCAAATTTGACAATGAATCGGCAAAGGGCTTTTATTGTCGCGGGATCCGGTGAGTCCCCCATCAGTCTCGAACAAATCAGAAATGTATCGAGCGCACGGCTCGATGTGCGCACCGTCGGCTTCTGGTAAGAACAATAAAGCGCCATAAGTTACGACGGCTTGGATGGCGACGATGCCACCCGCCCTTTAAGTCAGGTTTACACGCTTTCGCTTCCTCGGCGACGGCAAATGCGCAACTTGGGGCTGCCTTCCCGGACCTTATGAACGGACATTCGCCAGAATAATAATGCTCGCGAGGACATCATGAAGACACTGACCTCATCCCTTCGCTCGGTACTTGGCTGCGGAACGGCCGCAATCATCCTCACCACGCTGATTTCCTGTACGGAATCCGGACAGGGCGGAAAACCGCCCGAGAAGCAAACACGCAGCTGGGCGGACGAACGCTCGGAGCGGGAAAAGCTTCAGACGGCCTATTTGAACGATTCCACCGTCAAGCGAATCTCGACCGACGACGCCGCTCGCACGCCCTGGTACAGCAACCGGTTGGGATACGAGTGGTTCAAGGCCTACCCTCTCAGCGTCAACGGCATACCTTATGTCTTCCTGCGCGCCCTGATCGAAACCTATCCGGAAATCTGGAACGGGGAAGGCTCGCTGGGAAATCTGGGATTCGGTCCCCATCCGGACGACTACGATCCCGCAACCGGCCAGCTGCTTCCTCCGGAACAGCGCCATCCCCTGCCTTACGGGCTTTTCACCGTCCAGGACCCCGCCGTTCCCGAGGACAAGCGTACGGACAACGTATTCTTTTCGTGCGGGGCCTGTCATACGGGGCGCGTGTATGTCAAAGACCGGGTCCAGTATCTCGTCGGCGCTCCCAATACCGAAATCGACGCGCAAGCCTACGCTCAGCTTCTCTACCGAAGCGGCAAGATGTTCATCAAGGTCGACAGCCCCGATCCGAGCCAGATAAAAGCCGATCCGGATCAGGTCGCCAAGATCGCATCTTTCCTCAAGACCAAGGCCGAAACCGACCCCGCCTGGTTCTACGGCGGACGGACGCCCGAGGAACGCTCGGCCGGCGCCGAACGCGCCAGGGTGCAGGTGGCGCGCGTATTGGACAATCTGCCGGGCGCCGTGGCCGGACTGATCGCTTCGGCCAAGAAAACGGAACTGATGTATCACGCGCTGACCTCGAAGCTTTCCTACACCGAGAAGAACGGCCAAAAGGCGCCGGGGGTGTTCGGCCCGCGCCCCGGCCGCATGGACGCCTTCGGCATCGCCGCCGGATTGGTCGCACTGCATGCCAAGCGGGAAGGTTTCTTTGCGCGCCTGCCCGACGATCACCCGTTCTTCGCGGGATTGGAAAATCTGCCCCGCGAGGAGCGCCTGAAGCAGGCCGGTCAGCGGCTATTCGCGACCGCGCCCGAGTGGATGCCTCACGATCCCGGCGCATCCGACATCAAGAGCTTGTGGTTCTCTCGCGACCATGCCGCCGCCAATTGGGACGCCAACCAGGCCGCCGAGTCCCGGGTAATCGCCTCGGGGGTTTCCTCGGGAGGCGATCCGTCCAAAGTCGATGTCCGCATCCATGAACCCATGAATCCGTTCATCGACAATCTGCCGCCTACGCCCTATCCCTTTGCGGTCGATCTCGACCTGGCGGCCAAAGGCAAGCCGCTGTTCGAGGAAAAATGCGCGTCGGCCTGTCACCATGCGCGCAACGAGAAGGTTTACAACGTCGGCAGCGACATGAATCGGGCGACGCAGATCACGCCGACGGCGCGCCTCGGGCTGCTCGAACTGACCCGTGAAGCCTGCGAGCTGTACGTGGAAAATGGCGGCAGCGACTGGTGCCGGCCGAAACGCGGCAGCCGCGCCGGCGACGACGAAGCCTATTTCGGCATGCCGCGCGGCGACAAGTCGGGCTACAAGGCCGATGTCCTCCACGGTATTTGGGCCCAGGCGCCCTATTTTCACAACGGCTCGGTACCGACCCTGTGGCATCTTTTCCGCCCCGCCGAGCGGCCGGAGAAGTTCATTCGCGGCAACATCAAGTACGACGAAACCAAGGTCGGCTTCGTCTGGGACAAAGCGCCGCAGCTCGACGAATACGGAGCCGGCGATACGGTGCACTTCGCCGAGCACGATACGACGCTCCGCGGCAACTCGAATGCCGGCCATACCTACGGTAGCGAATGGTCGGACGACCAGGTCCGCGCCGTTATCGAGTACATGAAAACGCTGTAGGGAAGAAGGACTCATGGCCGGATCGAACTGGATGACGATACGGGAGCAGCTCTATGGACAGGGCTGCAGGCTCATCAAACTGATCAAGGCGGCGTTGGGAAACACGCCGAGTGACTCCGGGCCGGGAAAGACACCGGCCCCGACTCCGCCACCGGCTACTAGCTTTTTGCGTGAAGTGGCGGGTGCCGAAGAAGGCACTCCCCTGCCGTCTCCGCCGCCGCCGATGCCGAACCCGAATGATCCAAAATACGCGGACGATCCCGGCGCCTACGAGAAGGACAAGCAAGCGGCGGAGACGGCCGCCGCGGCTTTCGCCACGGCGGCGAAGGCACGGGGCGGGGCCGTGGCGCAGGTGATCTCCAAATGGCTGGTGACCGCGCCTTATGCGATGTTCCAGGAGCTCTTGGCGCAACCTAGGGACGCCATGCCGATCTTCAAGCCGGCCATCGGTCCCGTGATCGTCATGCGGCATCCGGAAGTCATCCGCTGCCTGGAGCGTACCGACCTGTTCACCGTGGACCCTTACGCGGCGGAGATGGCGCGCGCCACGGACGACAAGACCAAACACCCGGAAGCATACTCCCACTTCATGCTCGGCACCGACCGGGACGATCTCTACCGGCTGGACGACGTGATCCTGCGCCGCGCCGTGTCGCGCTCCGACGAGGAAACGCTTTCGCGCCTGACTCGCGACGAGGCCGAACGCTGGACGCATCGGGCGCAAGCCGAGGGGATCGGCGGAATCGACGTGGTACCGACGCTCGCGAAATTCGTGCCGCTTCGGATCGTCGGCGATTATCTGGGAGTCCACTATTACGATTTCGGAACGCCGTCCGTGCTGCCCGGCCTTCGCGGGGGCGACCGCTTTCCGCTGGACCCGGACCTGCAAGCCGTGTTCTCGTTCGGCAAGATTACGGAAGGCATCGTACCCACGGCGGACGACCTGTTCATCTGGGTCAAGGATGCATTCCGCAACATCTTCAACAACTTCAGCCCGGCCCATCCCTTATTCGCCGAATTCCGCGAACGCGGCGTGATCGCGACCGAGTATCTGAGCGCCTACGTATTTGCCTTGCTCAAGCACTACAAGGAACGGCTGCGGCAGGGCGAAACAGTCCCCGATACCATGCTGACGCGGCTCTTGCGAATGCAGCTCGAGCTCGAGCGGGACGGCGAGACATTGACGGACGAGTTCGCAGCCCGCCTCGGCACGCCCTTGACGAAAGACGAGCTGGCGAAACGCCTTTCCGATTCGATGATCCGGTCCAACGTGTTCGGCACGGCAGTCGGCGCGGTGGTGAATCCCCAGGAAGCCACAGTCCGGATCCTCGACTCCATGCTCCGCCTGAAGAATGGCGAATACGAGGTGCTGAACGGTTCCAGCTACGAACAGGCCGTACGTTTGGCGAACATCGAGCCGGATAGCCCGGATTATGCCGAAAGCCTCGCGGGACTGCACAAATACGCCCTGGAAGCCTTGCGCCTGCAGCCGCAGGGCGAAGTCTTGTTGCGGCTGTGCGTGAAGGACAATACCGAACTCGGCGGCGTTCCCCTTCGCGCCGGAACCCTCGTGTTCGCGGCCTATGCCGCGGCAATGCGGGATCCCGAGACGGTGCCGAACCCGTCAGCCTTCGACATTACCCGCGACGAACGGCTGGTCCCCTACCTCGGCGATCGCGAACGCGCCCATGAGGCGCCGCAAAGTCAGATCTATCTGCAGCACGGCTACGGACGGCATAAATGCCTCGGACGCTATGCCTCGGAGATAACCATGCGCGAATCGCTGCGCGCCATGCTGCGTCTGGGCTCGCTGGAACGCCGCGGCTCGCTCGAGATGGATGAGCAGAATTTGTATGCGATGAGTCTACGGATCGGATTCCGCTAGACGCCACAAAGGCGGATGCGCTGCGTCCGCCTCCTTCCGCACCTCATAATCCGCGTTCGCTCAAATCGTCCCGTACGATCTTCAGCATGGCGCCGATGGGTCCTTTGTGCGGACTTCGGATCAGGTTCAACAAGCGTTCGTTGAGCTTGATCACGTCCCAGCCGACGCGGCTCACGATCCAGTTCATGGACAGACGCTCGAGCTCGGTGTCGATGAGCCGCTTCACCACCGCGTCGGTCCGGCGTCTTAACAATCGTTCCAGGACGGTCATGTCCGGACGTCGGTTCACCGGCCATTCCGGCAAAGGTTCCTCGACGCCGAGAGAATCGGTCAATGGAATAATCGGCAGGAGGTCCATACCCGCTTCGTTCTTGAACCGGAGTTTTTCTTTGAGCGTCTGCGGCCAATCCCGAAACAGCGGGTTGTCGTACGCCAGGCCGAACGTCCGCCGGAGGAATTGCTGGCAGTTGCGGCGACCGAGGCGATAATCGTGCTGCCGGTACGCCTCGCTCAGAAATCCGGCGAATCCACCCAGTCCGCCGGTGGCGAGCGGATAACGCGCGCGCTGCTCCTTGCCATCCCTGATTTCGGTGCGCGTAGGCGCGATGAGAAAACGGCTGAAGACGCTCGGATCCCGAGCCAGCTCCAACTCATCTTTCTTGAATCGCAGCTCCGACAAAACTGCGGAAATCAATGCGGGCAGCGTTCCGAAAAGGCGAAGACTGGGCTCCGGGTCGTAGCGGAGATCCAAAACCGACTGATTCGGAAACGGATCGATCATAAGAATCGCACGCTTCGCATCCTCGGCCCCGCGCGGGCTGCGATTCGCCGAGCCGGCAAGGCAGCGGCGCGCGATCTCGAAGGGTTCGTTGTTGGCGAGACCTCCGTCGATATTGGCGAACCGATACTCCCAGCGATCGATGTCCGTCTCCTTCAACTCGTCCGGCCACATCGGCGGAATTTCCTTTTCGACTTCGCACACGCAACGCTGGCTCCGGTCGCACTTGGGCTCCTGGGGAATGCTCCAGCGGCGGCGGTTGTAGTTGCCCGCCGAGCGCGTCAGGCTGCGAGCCGCCAGAGCGGCGGGAAACGCCGAGCTCGCCAGCGCGGCTTCTTTCAAGAGCCTCCAATTGCCCTCTTCCTGGTCGTCCCGCCCGAGCGGCACGGAATCGTTCCACTTCGACGCTTTGTCGGTCGGGCTGAGCGAAAAATGCATGTAATCGGCGTGCTGAGACATGCCGTAGTCGCGGTCCTGCTCGGCCGAGAAACGAATGGAATAAGGCACGCCTCTCAAATTCGTGACGCACAGGATCACATCCAGTGGATCGGCCATGTACTCGGGCCACGGGGCTCCGGACCACGCGGTGGCCAGGGCGTTTCTAGCCGCATCGTCGAGTACGGTCGAATCCAGCAGCGAAGGCACCTTGGCACCCGGCCGCTCCAGATCGCGAGCGTCGAGCAATGGGCCGATATCGACCCGCTCGACCCAGGTCTCGTAAAGCTTGTTTCGCGCGCTGCCGGTTTGCGAATTCATATGCAGCAGACCGCCGCGCAGCTCCGACGCCAGCACGGCCGCCGTAACGCCTCCGGCCGAGGCGCCGGTTACCACCGAGATCTTCACGTCGTGCGGGGGCGTATCGGGTACTCCTCTTTGCTTCGCCCGATACCAAGAGTCCAGCGCCTCGGTCAGGAAATCGATGACTCCGGCCGTGTATGCGCCGGCGGACACCGCGCCAGCCATGACCAACCCGATTTCGAACGTGGTTGGCGACAGGCCGCTCTCGGCTTCTGCCATGCTTGATTCCATATCCTAGTACTCCCGACTTTGACTCCTATCCGGCTTCGCTCTGGCGTAGCCAACGAAGGGTATCTTCGAGCGTCTGCTGCAAGGGACGCGGCGTCCAGCCGAGTTCCTCGCGCGCACGGGCGGTGTCGTACCAAGCGTAGCGGCCCAGGATTTGGAGCACGCTGCGGGTAACCGGGAACGGTTTTCGGAGCAGGGCGTAACCGGCCTGCATCACCGTAACCAGGGCATAGGCCGCCCAGACCGGCAGCCGCAAACGGGGCGGCCGCACGCCCGCGATAGCGGCGGTTTGTCCCAAAAGATCGTCCACCGTCACGTTGTGGCCGTTGAGCAGATAGCGCTGGCCGGGGCGGCCGCGTTCGGCAGCCAACAGCATTCCGTCCGCGAAATCGCGAACGTCCAGACAGCCGAAACCGACCGGAACAGTGAAGGGAAGCTTGCCGGCGCTGACCGCCTTGAGAAGTTTATTGGCGGGCGCGCCGACGTAATCCTCGGGCCCCATGGTAAAAGAAGGATTGACGGCGACTACCGACATACTGGGGCTCGATCGTCCGAGCGCCTCCTCTTCGGCCTGTCGCCGGCTTGCCGCATACGGGAGATCCAGGCGGTGAACGGTGCCGTCCGCCGTCTCGTCGAGCGGCTCCGGCTTCCGGTTGACGCCCACGGTGAGCGCGCTGCTGGTCACGACCACCCGCGTAACGCCCGAGTCCGCGGACACATCCAGGAGATTGCGCGTTCCGACCACGTTCACTTGCTGCATACGCTCCTCTAGCCCTCCACCGATGCTGACCAGAAAAGCCAGATGAAAAATCGTATCCACCCCGTCGCAGGCGGCACGCAAGGAAATCGCATCCTCGACCGAGCCTCGGACGATGTCCACATCCAAATCCCGCAAGGTGGACGGATCGGTGTCTTGCGGGATCAGCGCACGCGGCCGGATACCCTTTTCATTCAGACGCTTGGTGACATGGTAACCGAGAAAGCTGGTCGGTCCGGTGACGAGGACCTTGCTCTTTGCATTCAGTATCTCGTTCATAGCGATCACAACCCCCTTATTCTTGGAATTACGGGAACGGGCGGGTATATCGAAAAGGCTGCGCCGCTGGAGGAGGACGTAAATTCAGAATCTATTCGAAATACATTCAGGATATGGAAAGCCGTAAGATCTCGATAATCCCACAATCCTGAATCTCTTATGGTTTCCGCCTCGCTCTATCCGATTTATTCCATTCGGCTTTCGCGTGAACACTCATCGTAGGGTGGGTTAGCCCCTCGGCTCCGCTTGGGACACGCCCTTCGACGGAGCTCAGGACAGGCTCCGCGTAACCCGCCGATTGGGAGTCGCTCGGCGGGTTACGGCCTCGCGGCCTAACCCACCATCGATGGGTTTCGCTTCGCTCTACCCATCCTACAAAATGAATGCCTGATTGAAAGCGATTTGGAATTACACAGGTTTTCCATGGCGCAGCCGGCATTATGTTTCACGCAATCCCGTAACAGCAAGACATTTCAAGGATAACCACTGAAAAGGTACAAAACGCCCCCTATGCAGCACACATGCCCATATCCGGCTAAAACCCTTCCGTCGACCGGGGTTTTGCCGTACGCGGGGCCGCATTTCCACCCGCTTTAATCGATTGACAACGGCTCGGCGCAAGCGCATTGTTTTCTCAAAAATAGCCTTGAATGCCTTTTCGATGTGACCACGTAAGGCAAGGGGTCGAAACTTACCCCTACCGTCCAGCGCGCGGCGGAATTACGGCGAAAAATCGAATCAATAAAGAGTTTTATTGAGGGGGCTGATATGAAACGGATCGTCATTTGCTTCGACGGCACATGGAACAAACCCGCCGACGAACGCTTGCCCGCCGACCGGCAGATCGAGACCAATGTTTGCCGGTTTTATAAATCGGTCACGGACACTGCGGCAGATGGTATCCGGCAAGTTAAATGGTATGACGAAGGCATAGGCACAAAATGGTATGACCGCTTTATTGGCGGCTCCACGGGAGCGGGACTGGAGAAAAATATCCTCGACGGTTACAAGTTTCTCGCCAAGGAATATCGGGAAAGCGACGAGGTTTATATTCTCGGCTTCAGCCGCGGCGCCTATACCGCCAGGAGTTTGGCCGGACTCATTCGCAATTGCGGTCTGGTGAAAAACAAGCAGCTTTCCCTGCGTATGGCCATGGCCTATGGCATCTACCGTACCAGAGACGACGGTCCCGATTCTTCGACCGCTCTGGACTTTAGGGCAAGGTTTTCTCGGGAAATCAAAATTAAGTTTCTCGGCGTGTGGGATACGGTCGGCGCACTGGGTATTCCGCTGGATATCTTGAAGCGCCTGAACATGTATTTTTACCAGTTCCACGACACGAGATTGAGCCATATCGTCGAAAACGGTTACCAAGCCATCGCGATCGACGAACATCGAATGGATTACGATATCTGTTTATGGACGCCCGATGCGAGTCCCCAACAAAACCTGGAACAGCGCTGGTTTGTCGGTGCGCACAGCGATGTCGGCGGGGGATATCCGGATCGGCGCCTGTCCGACCTAACGTTGCGTTGGATTCAAGATAAAGCCATGGCGGCGGGCCTCGGGGTTACTCCGATAGACGTGGGAGCCGATAATTACCTCGGAGCGATTACCGATTCCTACGCACAATTCCTCAACGGGGTTTATGCCCACACACAACAGCGTCATTATCGCGCCTTAGGTACCGCCAGGTTCGGCAACGAGGTGATCGACGACTCGGCACAAAGACGGCGCAAGAAAGACCGCAATTACAAGCCGCCGAACGCCGGTTTGCCGCCGCTGCGATGAAACGCCGCTGAGCCGGCGATAAAGGGCTATCGCCATAACCCGGTAAGGTTGGATAGATAACGTCTCATAATGCTTGAGGATCAGGCTCATGAAGAAATGGATCGGTATAGGCCTTGTGTTACTCATCGTAATCTGGTGGATCGCCGCAGCCCCCAGACCGGAAATTCGCTGCTGCGTCGCCGAGTCGATTTCCTTCGACCCAAAGACGGCAGCGGCGATCACCGCAGTCGAGCATTCCGCCGACTTCGCTGCCGGTCTGGAGCATTTTCGGTCCGACCTACCGGGTTACGACGATGTCGTGTTACTCACCGGCGGAACCAGGGCCCTGGTTACAGCGACGGACGGAAAAATCTGGAGCGTAGACCTCGCCACACACGCGGTTGAGCCGTTCGTGGATGCGCCGCTGATGGCGTTCGGCATACACGAAGCGCCCGGCGACCCGAACCATGTTTATTTTTGCTCCTCCAACGCCTATGGCGAGCCGTTTCCGGGCGAGGCTGTCGGACTCTACCGTCTCGCGCTCGACACCCGGAAAATCGAGCCCATCGTTCTCGAGGTGCCGGCAACGCTGATCGATCCCGATCACCCGGTCGTCTATGCGGACAACGATCCCAAGGCGCCCGAATTGAGGCGCGACGGCAGCGGCGGAGATCATCGTCCGCTGGTGGTCTGCGACAACCTGGAAGTCTCCGAGGACGGCCGGCGCATCTATTTCTCCGAACCGTTCTCGTACAGAGACGCTTCGCTAGACGACGCGGTAGATGAAGCCATTGCCCTACCTCCCAATGGGCGCCTGTGGCGGCACGACCTGGATACCGGAACCACCCGCCTTGTCGCGGAGGGATTCCACTTCATCAACGGCGTTCTATACGACCTGCATCCGGGCCAGCCGCGGGAGGAGTCGGTTTTGGTCACCCAGACCTCTCTTTTCCGTCTGGCGCGTTTCTATCTTCGGGGTCCGAAAGCGGGGAGCTACGAGGTTGTGCTCGATGGGCTTACGGGCATGGACGACGGGATGGACCGCGATGCGTCCGGGCGTATCTGGCTTGCCCTGTTCACAGAGAGAAGCCCCATCCTGACCTGGGCCCACGAAAACGCGTGGATCAAACCGCTGCTCTTGCGGTTGCCGCCCCGACTGCTGCTGCGTCAGACGCAGCGTACGGGTGTGATCGTCGTGAGCCCTGATGGAAGCAAGCCTCTCTATGCGGCGATGTATAAGGGCCTTCCGCTTGCCTCCATAGCTTCCGCCGTACCTGCGGAAAACGGAATTTATTTGGCGAATGAGTCTCTAGGCGAGCTCGATAGCGAGCAGAGCGGAATCGTGCGTCTGAAGTGGCCGAAACAACTGCACTGATCGCATCAGCCCCGACTTTTTTTCCTGCACTTTGGCATTGCCCGCCCCGAGCTTGGGAGGCTTTCTAGCTCGGCATAGCCTCCTCTCGGCGGGCCATGCATTCTCGGTTCCGTTAAAGCAGTTTTGATTTGAAAAGAACTGCTTTGCATGCCCACTTCCCCGCCCGGCGTTCACAATAAATGGGTGGCATCCCGCAACGTACTGCGGGATTTGCCGCACGGCCTATTGCTGCTAAGTACATTCCGCAAATACTTGCGGAATCTCGACAGATTGGCTTGATTGGCGGGGTTGTCCTGCAGGTTGCCTATGCCGCAAGACTTCCCTGAATGTACTTAGAGCGTTTTTCATCCCGGTGTACGGATTCGTGTTCGGGCGGGAAGAACGTAGGTCGGCAATCCCTTGCCGACGTATCGGCTCGGCAAAGGATTTTGTTGGAAGGGGCGTCCTGGCGCTCCCAGGACGGCCGTTT
>NZ_JAFIBZ010000032.1:0-57034 GCF_017832375.1 Methylocaldum sp. RMAD-M
ATCGAGGGAGTCGTGTTCAAGGATGGAGTTCAGGAAGACGTCGAGAAAGTCGCCGCCTGAGCCCACCCCCGTACACAACATTTGACCATTACTCACGAGCCAATTGGACGACACCACAAACCTGGGTGTACGCTCAACGGCGTTAACATTGCGCTGTCCTTCCTTAATTCGCCGCCTTACAACAGGACAATCGACGCATCAATAGCCAATTGGCCAAAAATTTAGTTTCGCTTCTCGGTTAATGTTAATCCATGAGAAGTGATTGAGGGCGAATAAACAACACAGCGATCCATGGATAATCTGCAATACTGTTTTCGACTGAAGGTTGAATCGAGATAGCCGGTTTGAACTGTCGCTATCCCGACCGCGCTTCCAACCCGAGCCACCGTCAGTTCGCCCTAAGTCCAGTGACCTGACCGAATCGATGAAAAAGACTGTAAAGATTTTTGACAAATCCGATTCTTTTAGAAGCGCTCAACAGCACCTCAAGCCAAAAAAACGCATTCTCTTTATTGCCGAGGCTGTGACGCTCGCCCACGTCGCCCGTCCCTATGTTCTCGCCAGCAGCTTGGATTCTGGGGACTATGATGTTCACTTCGCCTGCGACGGCCGCTTTGATGCTCTTTTCTCAGATTCTAAGCTTGCCAAGGTGTCTATACGGTCAATTTCTCCCCCCGACTTTCTCGATGCACTTGCCAAAGGTAAACCGGTTTACGATACACCTACGCTACGGCAATATGTTAAAGACGATCTAAGGCTCATCGAGCACGTCAACCCCGATCTTATCGTCGGCGATTTTCGTCTTTCACTGACTGTAAGCGCCCGCCTCGCAAAAGTCCCTTACGCCAACATAACCAATATTTATTGGAGCCCCTACGCAGTCCAGACATACCCTGTGCCCGAGCATGTTATGGTGCGCCTGCTCGGTCCAGCGCTCGCTCAACCCCTTTTCGATTTTATGCGGCCGCTCGTATTCGCCTCCCACACCTTACCTCTCAATCGGATTCGAAAGGAGTTCGGGCTAACATCGCTCGGATCGGATCTCCGAGTGACGTACACGGATGGGGATTATGTTCTTTACGCGGATATACCTGGGCTAGTCAACACGACCGAACTACCGCCCAACCACTACTATCTCGGACCTATCCTATGGTCGCCCGAGACCTTTAAACCCGATTGGTGGTCACGGCTAGAAAGACACCAACCCATAATTTACCTGACGCTCGGAAGCTCCGGCGAAACTCGCCGATTGCCGGAGCTCGTTGCGGAGCTCTCGAGCCTACCGGTAACGCTGCTTGTCGCGACGGCAGGCCGGTTTCAGCTGAAGAATCTACCACCTAATGTATTGTGCAGCGATTACTTACCCGGCGACGACGCAGCAGCGATTGCCGATTTGGTGATCTGTAACGGCGGAAGCCCGACAACCAATCAGGCATTGAGCGCAGGCGTCCCGATACTCGGCATATGCGCGAACCTAGATCAATACCTTAACATGCAGGCGGTGCAACAAAATGGAGCAGGACGCCTATTGCGTGCGGGAACGATCTCCGGCACCGGGATCGTCAAAGTGGTCAGAGAAATACTGACAAATCTATCGTACAAAACAGCAGCAGAGAAACTCGGACGGGCATACCGAGAATACGATGCCTCTGCTAGATTCGCCGCCTTTACGGACGAGCTGCTGAGATAATTTTCCAACCTTGCTATCGCGACCTTGTAAATTTGCCGCGTAGCGCTTCATGCCAACGGGGGTAATTCGCATGAAAACACGACCGATCGATTTCGTCTTATCCGGCCTTATCCTTACCTTGCTCTTCTCCGTAAGCCTTTTCTCCGTTGCCAAGCTGTTCGCGCCTCTGACCCGGGAATTGGCCCCCTATAACGTCCTCACGGATTTTTTTCTGTTTCTTCTGGCCTACGGCTTTTTGTCCGGTTTGACGGCTCGATTGATGCTGCGAATCAAGCCGTTCCAGCCCGGCTGCTATTCAATGGATGACCCGATCTTCACTTACTGGAAGCTGTTCACCGTAGTGTGCGAATTCGGCCGGGGCGCCTGCTTGCCGTTTTCGGTGGTATTCGCTAAGCCGCTGATTGCCGCCTGGTTCGGAGCAAAAATCGGCAAGGATATCGCGCTGGGGGGCCGATTAGTCGATCCCCAGCTCATCTCGATCGGCGACGAGGTTATTATCGGGCAAGATTCCGTGATCACGGCACACACGATAACCAGCGGCAAGCTAATCCTGGGCGAGGTCAGGATTGAAAACGGAGCTACCGTAGGGGTCAACGCGGTAATAATGTCCGGGACCGAAATAGGCGAAGGTTCAACGATCGCAGCCGGTTCAGTTGTGACACTGAATACAAAAATTCCGAAATACGAGCTTTGGGGAGGCATTCCTGCCAAAAAGATCAAAAACATCGATCCTTCACTATAACTCCAATTCCCTCATTGCCGTACTATAACGCCGCTACAGATTCGTTGATGCCCGATAATCCTCTCCTGCATCTCTGCTATGAAGTAATCCGAAGAGCCGTAACCGTGACGAGGCTCATATGGATACTCAACTTGTTTGAGCCCTCTATCCTCGCCGACGCTACAACAAAGTGACAGACACTCCGATCAATAAACATCTACTCGGCTACGGGTTCGAGGCCAAGCGCCTGCGCATAGCCTCGGCATCCGAACGCTCCGCAAATTTGTCTTCCTTTTGCAGAATCTTGTCCAGGATTTTCGCTGCCTCTTGACGCTGTCCATCAGCACTTAATATTTGAGCCCGATGGAAGAGAAAAGAAACATTTTCCGGCTGCTTAGCCAAGGCCCGATCAATATTGGCCATAGCCCGTTTGGTGTCCTTGTTGCTCAACAGGGTCATTGCAAGCGTGTCCAGCACCTCCGGATCCTCGGGTGCTAAAGAATGCGCTTTTTCTGCATGCTTCAACGCTTCTGCGGGGTCAGTCTCACGCATGAGATAAGCAATATTGTTCAACAATAATGAATTATTGGGGTATTTTTCCGCCAACATTTTGAATTTGGCGACAGCATCCTGAGAGCGTTGCAACTTCATGTAAAGCTGTCCTAACTCAGCTAGGGATACTGTATCATCGGGATGCTCTTCAACCCACTGTACCACTTCTTGAAGGGCCGCCTCCTTTTCCCCCGCCTGCCAGCGCGCGCGCGACAGCCGCAAAAGATTAATACTGGTTTTGTTAGCCGGTGCAAGCTCAAACAACCGCTGATATGCAGAAGCTGCTTCGGAATAGCGCCCTGCCAACTCGGCCAGTTCTGCTTCCACCAGAACGATCTCCGGAACATCTCCACCAAAACGTTTTTTCAGTTCCTTTACCCGTGTCTCGGCATCTTTGATGCGTTTTTCCTGAATAGCCATACGGGCCAAGGCAATGCGCGCAGGGACAAAGGAAGGATCCTGAGCTTCAGTCTTTTCCAAAGCATCGCGTGCCATTTTTCGATCGCCGAGACGGTCATAGGCCTGCGCCATAAGGAAATGCACTTCGGGTTTCTTATGCCCGAGACTCTCAAGGCTCTTCAGGCTCGACACGGCATCGGACCAGCGGCCGGTTGCTAGTTCGGCCTCGGCCAGCATGCCCAGAAGCTCCTTGCTTTTCGGATACGTCGACCGAACTTCCGATAAGAGTTCAAGTGTTTTCTTGGGATTCTTAGCTTTGAGATAGTGGCGTCCAAGGTACAGTCGCGGCAGCAGCGCCTTTGGATCGCGTTTGACCGCCTCCTCCAGAGCCGCGGCCATGGCCTCGATGTTTCCTTGGGTTGCTTCCAGTTTAGCCAGATTCGTTAACACGCCCACATCATCCGGATGATGTTTCAACGCTTGCCGGAAATATCGCCTCGCCTTTTCGAAATCTTTCTCTTGAACGGCGATTGCCGCCAGCGCATTGGTAGCCGGCACATTAGCCGGGTCCAATTCGATCGCGCGCCGCAGAGCGGCAGACGCCTTGTCGGTCTCTCGTCTGACCAGATGCACCAAACCCACCAGCGTATTTGCCCCTGTTGAATCAGAATGGCGACTGAGATATTCGGTCGCGACATCCAGCGCCTGATCGAGTTCCCCCTTGTGAAGGTGCAAGGTCACGACGCCACGTACGGCACCCTCGAACTCCGGATCAAGCTCCAGCGCCTTTTTCAACTCGGTCATGGCGCCCTGAAGGTCGTCCTCCTGAACAAGCCCCCCGGCCAGGCGTGTACGTGCCTCGGCCGATTCCGGCTGCGCGGAGACAATCTGTTTCAGGTACTCAATACTTTCACCTTGCTTGCCTTGCGCCTTCAAAGCGTCCGACAGCAAATTCATCACCTGGACATCGTTTGGCGCTTGTTTCAGCGCCTCTCTGGCCAGCTTTTCCGCGCTGGCAGGATCGCTATTCTGTACTTCCAAGTGCACCAATAGAGACTGAGCCTTTACATTGCTCGGATCATGGCTCAAATATTTTCTTAGATAATCTTCTGCCTGGGCTCTATGCCCCAGTAGGCCGTGAGCCGCGCCGCCGTAAAGCAAAGACGGGAAATGGGAAGAATCCACGGCCAAAGCCGCATCGAAAGCTTCCTGCGCCTCGGCGACACGCTTTTGTTCGAAATTCAGCAGCCCCCTGGCGAAATGAAGTGCCGCAGAATCCTTAAGCCGTTTGCCGACTTCGTCGAGATCCGCCGCGGCCTCATCGTATTTTTTTAAATGAATACGCGCTACGGCTCGGGCGACGAGAGCCGGGGCACGCAGAATGCGGTCCTCCGCCGCTTTGGAATACGCCTCCTCTGCGGCTTCAAAATGACTCTCCTGGGTTTCGATGTAACCGAGAAGCTCCCAGGCCGGCCCGTATTTCAGGTCGGCGGCGAGCGCTTTGGAAATCCATTCCCGTGTCTCGGGAATTTGCCCCTGCCTCCCGTGCAGACGAGCCATCGTCAGCAGCGCAGGGGCGAAATTAGGTACTGCGTCCAAGGCTTCACGCGCGAGCTTTTCAGATTCGGAGTTTTCTCCGCTGCGCAGCCATGCCTCGGCTTTGATCGCGAGCAGATTGCCTCGGAGCTCATTCGACGCGCTTTCAGGAATTTCAAGCACTTGGACATCACCAAGCCGCCCCTGCTCGAGTAAGCTCGTCGCCAGCCAAGGCTCCAAGTCAACTTCACCGGCTCCCATTTCTCGGGCACGCAGCAATTCCTTTTCGGCGCCTGCCCAATCTCCCGCCTGTACGTAGGCACGCCCTAGTAACAGCCGAGCTTGCATGTTGTTCGGTTCGGATTGAAGGACGGTCTTCAGCTCGATAACCGCCAACCGCACATCGCCTTTTGCGAGCGCCTCGTCAGCCTGCTTCAGACGCTGTGCCGGAGAAATATCGCCGCAGGCAGACAACAGCAGCAAAATCGAAAAGACCGGGATTTTCAATCTTCGTCCGAGAGAAATAAGAGTCATGAAGCATCTCCAATGTTCGGTTTACAAATGACCTAGAGGCTAAAGACCTATTGGGAAAATGACTGAAATTATTAATCAGGCCCGTAAATACCCTCCTGGTATTTCGGGCCGCCGCCCAGGCCGGTACAAGCCCGGCCTGGGCTCACGCGGCTTGTCGCCGCGCCGGGGCATCCCTGCCCCGGATTAACCCCAATCCGATTCGTCACATGATTGTAAGGCATCTTTTGGGCAATCGGAGCAATTAGGGCTCAAACAGCAATATTGAGAAAAGAGATTGGCGCCAAATCTCGCACGGAGCGTTCGCTGACTCAGCACAGAACTCTTCCGAAGTCGGAAGATGCTTCGTCCCGTTCAAGCACAATCCGCATGGTGGTGTTTTAGTAGGCGGTAAATAAGAAAAGAATCCATTGAGAATGCAATCCCTTCATCGAATGCTTAGCCAGGCCGAAAGCCGAAAAAAGCCAGCATGTCCACAGACCGCAAGCACAAAAAAAGCGGTTCTGCCGCAATGACAGAACCGCTTAACTTATCACCAGAGCCCAGCCGATAACGCCGGGCATTTACCGGTTGGTGTTATACTGCGACAACCTTGCCGTTCCGGCGAGAGAGTCCTGCCGCAACCAGGCCGATACCAAGCAGTCCCAGCGTCATGGGCTCAGGAATCGTTTCGACGCTATCCAAGCGTAGATCCAGGTTTGCGGTTCTAGGAGCCGAGCCGCCAGCAACGTCATCACCGGTATTCAGTGCCACCTGTAGTGCACCAA
The DNA here is from genome assembly GCF_017832375.1 of Methylocaldum sp. RMAD-M. Classification (NCBI taxonomy): domain Bacteria; kingdom Pseudomonadati; phylum Pseudomonadota; class Gammaproteobacteria; order Methylococcales; family Methylococcaceae; genus Methylocaldum; species Methylocaldum sp. RMAD-M. The sequence goes on from NZ_JAFIBZ010000032.1 coordinate 6,197, forward strand.
GCTTAGCAAGATTTGCCGTACCGCCGGAGCCGCATTCGATGGCGACTACGCCATCTACATAGGGCGACGTTCCGGTAAATCCGCATAGAGAACCATCCATAAAGGCCGCAAAGGGAATGGTAGACGTATGCGGAGAAGGTACGCAACCGGGATCGAGCGGACCGCTAGCGTCCACACAGGTAGCGGCCAGCGTAATTTTGGTCCACTCATCATCATCCGTGAAAGCTTCGATGCGGAAGAACCATCCGAGATCCGATTCGATCGTGGTTAATTGAAAGGCATGAATGGTGCCGCCCGAAGTTAAATCGAACCCGCCTAAACCTGTGGTATTAAGCGCGATATCCTGATCGTTGCCGTCCCACTGGACAATAGCTTCGCCCGTTACACCCGAATCGTTGCTGAATCTGAATTGACCACCGCTGACGACGGCTAACGACCGGGAAACAGTATCATCGCAACCAGTGATACAGTTTGCCCAAATGTCACGCTGACCGCCCAGCACAGTCGACAAACCAGTGCCCGTGCTGCTAGCCACCCCGGTACCGGGAAGAGTCGTGGAATCGCCGTTCCATGCTGCCCCGCTAGTAGTATCGATGGCGGACTGATTTCCCTCACTAAAAAGATCAACCGTGCCGCCGTAAGCCGACGTACTCAGCGCAAACAGCAGGGGCGCGGCCGCGCCTACGATATGCTTCAAATAAATCTTCATGATATGTCGCTCCCAGATAGCATCAGAGTATTAAGTTAATGTTATGCCGAAGTCTGACTTAACAACGTCGGCCTAATCGCACCGACGTATCTGCGATTTTTGTGCCAAAGCATAAAGATTATTTATAATCAATCACCTACACGCAACGAGCAACGCCCACGTAACATTTTCCGCTAGAAGTGTAAAAATTACTGACAGATATAGTGATCTACCGACACAAAGCGCGACAGAAGGAATGCCTCAAGTCCAACAAACGGCTCTGTATTCACTATCAAGGCTTAAGACTCGGATGGACATCTCGCAGCGAGGAAACCTAGTGTCAATGTACTTTACGATATCGCCACCAGAAAGTGACGCGCGCCAGAACGCTTATCAGGGACCAATGCAACCAGCAATAAACGTTGGCCAAATCGGTCTCAGTCGGTATGGATAGTTCCACACGCGATCTGACCGATCCCAAGAGTTTTGCCTTCTATTTTCTTCGGGCAACGACCACGCCATCTCGGGTCGGGTTGATGGACGCATCGAATTCCGGATCGTTGAAGATAAGTCGGTTATGTTCGCGGATAGCGTCGGTCCAGCCGGGAACGATGTCGACGGGGTTTTCGGCAGCAACACGGCCGTGCCACAAGACATTGTCCGCAATATAAAGCCCGCCTGGCCGGATACGCTCGCGGGCAAGGCGCCACACTTCGGGATAGTCGCCCTTGTCCACGTCGTTGTAGCAGATATCGAACTCGCCCTCGGTAGCCTGGAAGACGGTCTGGGCAAAGCCGGTTCGGAAATCGACGCGGTCCCACAGCCCGGCTTGGCTGAGAAAATGTTCCGCCTTGGAGAGATTGTTCGGATCGCCATCGCTACAGATCACCCGCCCGTCCGGCCCGACGGCCTCTGCGAACCAGTAGGCGGAATAACCGTAACCGCTGCCGAATTCGAAAATGCGCTTCGCTCCGATACTTTTGGCGAGGACCTTCAGAAACAATCCGACCAGACGCCCGACGATGGGAAAGTTCTGCTGACGAGCCAACTCTTCCATCTCCACGAGAACCGGGGTGTCGGCCGAACCGGCGAGAGTGGTCAAGTAACGTTCGATGTCCGGATGTACCGGCGTTAGCACGCTTGGATTGCTTGCCGTAGGATCATTGAGGTCGGTCATGCCGTAACTCCTTTAAACACGCTGAAGAGAGTCGCCGCCCCCTGGTGCAGTCCATTGTTTATTCGATCAGATCAGACTTACGCGTAGTTCCTGAGAGTAGACCCTTATTTTCGGAACCGGCACGGTCCGCTCTCCGTCAAGAGAAAGGACGAATGGGTCGTTTTCTCTTGACGGGAATACATCGCGTGGATGGGTTCATGACCGTCACCCTAGCGTAATTGCTTGTAGTAATTGATCAGACCGTTGGTGGAAGCGTCATGAGACGAAACCGCACTGTCGTCGGTCAGTTCCGAAAGAATGGTTCTCGCCAGCCGTTTGCCCAACTCGACCCCCATCTGATCGAAGGAGTTGATGTTCCAGATCGCGCCCTGAGTGAATATCTTGTGCTCGTACAAGGCGATCAGCGATCCCAGAGTTTCCGGGGTCAGTTTTCGATAAAGAATTGAATTGGATGGTTTGTTGCCGGGGAAAGTTTTCGCAGCAGCGAGTTCCGTCAGTTGCTCACCGGTAACGCCCCCTGCTTCGAGCTCGGCCGTCGCTTCCTCGGTGGTCTTGCCACGCATCAACGCCTCCGGTTGAGCGAGGAAATTCGAAATCAGTGTCTCATGGTGCCGGCCGAGACCGTGATGGCTTTGCGCCGCAGCAATAAAATCGCAAGGAACCAGCTTTCGGCTTTGATGGATCAACTGATAAAAGGCATGCTGTCCATTGGTGCCCGGTTGGCCGAAGATAATCGGGCCGGTGCTGTAGGCGATCAGATGGCCTTCGATATCCACCATCTTGCCGTTGCTTTCCATATCGACCTGCTGAAGATGGGCCGGCAAATCTTCCAGATATTGATCGTAGGGCAGAATGGCATATGATTCGGCGCCGAAAAAATTGGCGTACCAGATGCCGAGCAACCCCATGATCACCGGAATATTCCGCTCGAAGGGCTCCGTTCGGAAATGCTCGTCCACCTTGTGGGCGCCGGCCAACAGTGCTTCGAAAGCATCCATGCCGACGGCCAAGGCGATCGGCAGGCCGATGGCCGACCACAGCGAATACCGGCCGCCCACCCAGTCCCAGAATTCGAACATATTGGCGGTATCGATGCCGAATTCGGCCACTTTTTCGGCATTGGTGGAGACCGCCACGAAATGCTTCGCAATAGCGGCTTCATCGTTGATTTTGGCCAGAAACCATTCCCGCGCCGATCGGGCATTCGTCATGGTTTCCTGCGTGGTAAAGGTTTTGGATGAAACGCAGAACAGTGTGGTTTCGGGGTTGAGGTCCTTCAGGTTCTCGACAAGATCCGCTTCGTCCACATTGGATACGAAGCGAACGCGCAGCCGGGGCTGCATATAGGGCAACAGCGCCTTCACCACCATTTTCGGCCCCAAATCGGACCCGCCGATGCCGATGTTGACCACATCGGTGATGGCTTTGCCCGTACATCCCCGCCATTCACCGGAACGCACCAAGTCGCTGAACCGACGCATCTGCGTCAAAACCCGATTGACATCGGGCATGACATCCTTGCCGTCGACGAAAATCGGTCGGTTGGAGCGGTTGCGCAAGGCCACGTGCAATACGGCACGGTTTTCGGTGACATTGATCTTGTCGCCACGGAACATGGCGGCAATTTTTTCTTTCAATCCGGCTTGCCTGGCCAGATCGAGCAATAGCATCACGGTTTGTTCCGCGATTCGATTCTTAGAATAGTCAAACAGCAGGTCGTCAAGGCGCAGCGAAAAACGCTCGAAACGGTGAGGGTCTTCAGCGAACAGATCCCGCAGATGGAGATCGCTGATTTCACGGTAATGTCGATTGAGCGACTGCCAAGCCGGAAGGCAGGAAGATTGGGTCATCTACAAGATCCGAGTTCGTTATTTTCTCCCCAAAATGCTACTACAGGCAACGAAGTGAATAAATCATGAATAACGAAGATTGCCGGCATCGAGGCCGGCAATCTTTAGGATGACGAGCCTTAAGCTGCGAAATGAGGAAAAACGCAGCCCTTAAGTCTGTCTGCCGGCGTCAGGCAACGCCCTTGCCGTTAAAAAACGGACCGTAATGCTTATCGATGTTCGGAATGTGGTTGACGAGCCAGTCTTTGACGAACGTGGTCGTTTCCGGGGTAATGTCGAGCGCTCCGGCGTGGAATTTCTTCTGAACGTCGAGACAAGTCTGCACCAGCTCGTCATGCTTGGCTTTATGCGCAGCGTAATCCGGGTATCCGTGAGCCTGCATCAAATCTTCTTCGGTCTTGAAATGCATGGCTACATAATCGATCAGTGCATCGAGTTGACGCCCGACTGCCTGCCGATCACCCGATGCGACGGTATCGTGCAAGCCGTTCAACATGGCGAAAATTTCCTGATGTTGATGGTCGGCTTCACTGACGTTTGTTCCAAATGCTTCTTTAGTCCACTCTATTAGGGCCATCGGATTTGTCTCCTGAATATTGAATTTGTTCAGTGATCTGTATGCCGAATAGGCCGAAGAACTGTATAACGGCCGCGTAGACGTACTTTTGACTTAAGTCAAGTCTTGGCGATTTACTTTCCGTATCAGTCAACTGAAAATCTTCGAAGAATAACCACTCCGGTTATAATGACTGGAACAAAAGCCGTTCTCTTTTAACAAGATCCCGATGAGCAGCGAACCAAAACCTTGGGCAGGCCGCTTTACCGAAGCCACCGACGCCTTCGTAGAAGCTTTTACCGCATCCGTTGACTTCGACAAACGTCTGGCCCCGTACGATATTCGAGGCTCCATTGCCCACGCCTCGATGCTGAAACGGATCGGCGTCTTAAACGAAGAGGAATGCGAAACCATTACGGACGGATTGGAACAAATCCTTGCGGAAATCGAACGCGGCGAATTTTCCTGGTCTGTTAAGCTCGAAGACGTCCACATGAATATCGAGGCCCGCCTTACCGAGCGTATCGGCGAAGCGGGGAAGAAGCTGCACACCGGCCGATCCCGCAACGACCAGGTAGCCACGGACGTCCGACTGTATCTGCGCCACGAAATCGACCGGATCACCGGCGAAATCCTTCGGTTTCAGCAGGCCTTGCTCGATTTGGCGGAACGCGAAGCGGATACCATCATGCCGGGATTCACCCATCTCCAGGTGGCCCAGCCGGTAACCTTCGGCCATCATTTATTGGCTTGGTGCGAAATGTTGGCGAGAGATTACGAGCGCCTGCTCGACTGTCGAAAGCGCGTCAACGTCATGCCTTTGGGCGCGGCAGCCCTGGCCGGCACAACCTTTCCGCTTGATCGATTCTATACCGCCGAACTGCTCGGCTTCGACCGACCGGCTGCGAATTCTTTGGACGCGGTCAGCGATCGCGATTTCGCCATCGAATTCACGGCCTGTGCCAGCCTCATCATGATGCACTTGTCGCGATTCTCCGAAGAACTGATTCTATGGACATCGGCCCAGTTCGGTTTCATCGATTTGCCGGATGCCTTTTGCACCGGCTCATCCATCATGCCGCAGAAGAAAAACCCGGACGTACCGGAACTCGTACGGGGCAAATCGGGGCGCGTCTTCGGACACCTCATGAGCCTGCTGATACTGATGAAAAGTCAGCCCTTGGCATACAATAAGGACAATCAGGAGGACAAGGAACCTCTGTTCGATACGGTGGACACCTTACGAAATTGCCTGCGGGCTTTTGCCGACATGATGCCCCACGTTCGACCGAATCGTGACGGCATGTACAAATCAGCGCAGAAGGGCTACGCAACGGCCACGGATTTGGCGGATTACCTGGTCCGCAAAGGGGTTCCGTTCCGAGATGCCCACGAGATCGTCGGCAAAGCCGTGCGCTTGGGCATCGAAACCGGGCGCGATCTTTCCCAGTTGTCATTGACCGAATTGCAACAATTGTCTGTTACGATCGGACCCGATGTTTTCGAAATACTGACGCTGGAAGGTTCCGTCAGCGCACGCAACCACTTCGGCGGAACCGCTCCTGAACAGGTCAGGGCGGCCGTAAAGCGAGCTCGGCAGCGTCTCGAGGAGGTGGCTAAGACTTGATTACCGACGAGCGCGTCTCAACTCTCATCGACTTGATGCGCCACGGCGAGCCCGTGGGCGGAAGCCGTTACCGCGGACAGATGGACGATCCCCTAAGCGACAAGGGCTGGTCGCAGATGCGCGCAGCCGTCGGTCAGCATCACCCATGGGAGGTCATCGTCACCTCCCCTCTCGCCCGCTGCCAAGCCTTTGCCGAAGAAATGAGCGAGCGAAGCCGCATTCCACTGGAAATCGAACCGCGATTGAAGGAAATCGGTTTCGGTGTATGGCAAGGGAAGACGCGGGAGGAAATTACTCAGTACGATCCCGGCCTGATCCAGCGTTTTTATCGCGATCCGATGACCAATCGCCCGGACGATGCCGAGGGGCTCGCAGAATTCAGAAGCCGCATCGTTTCGGCTTGGAACGACATTCTGAACCGCCACGCCGGAAAGCATATTCTCATTATTTGCCACGCCGGCACCATTCGCATGGTGCTCGCCCATATTTTGGACATCCCTTTGTCGAACCTATTTCGAATCAAGGTCGCCACCGCAGGAATCACACGGATCGAGTGCCTGGAGCAGGGAGAAGAGTTTCTGGGGCAACTGGTTTTTCACAGCGGTTCGCTGCACGCACTTTAACCTTTGAGGTTGTGAAAAACCCGTCGCGAGCGGCCCATATTCGCTATGAAAAGCGCAGCGTACAAAGGAGTACGTTGAGCATCGCAGAGGTAGAGGCGGGCCGCGCAGTAGGTTTTTTCACAATTTCGTCAGCTCACCGGCCGATCTTCGCTTAGCGCCATCCACCCCACGGCGATACGGTAAACAATCCAGATCGTATTGGCCGTAAGAATAACGTAGCCTACGAAAGCGAACAAAGTCAGCCCACCCACGATTCCCCACAGGATGCCGTACCAAAAGGTCCTGATTTGCCAACGGAAATGGGTCTCCAGCCAAGTCCCCGCCACGTCCGGCCATTTCACATAATTAATCACCGCTGCGACGATGTAGGTGATCCCAACCAAAAAAGACGCGGCCTGCAAGGCATAAATAACTTGGGTAAGCCGTTTCTCTTTGCTGAGATCTCTTGCATCTGATTCCGGGAACATTTTGCCCTGCATCTCAAACCTCCAGGTTCAGACCAATCGAGGCATTCATTTTTCGGTTAGACCTCAAGTACTCATCGAATGCTTGGAGCCGATCGATGGTGCCGATATCCATCCAAAAGCCCGCATACACTTCTCCGCTTACCAGCCCGTCCGCCATTGCTCGTCTCAGCAAGGGCGCCAGGGGAAACTTGCCGGGCGAGCAGCCCGCGAACAACTCGGGACGATAAACACCGACGCCGCTGAAGGTAAAGCGGCAATCCACGGAATCCAAAACCATCCCGTCATGCAAAGCGAAGTCGCCCCGCGGATGGTGAGACGGATTGGGGACCAGCACCAGATGAGCCAACCCGGACGGCTGGCTCCGCAACCGCCCGAAAGGATAATCGGTAGCGACGTCGCCATTGACCACCAAAAACGGATCCTCGCCCAATAGCGGCAATGCCCGGTAAATACCGCCACCGGTCTCGAGCGCCTCGCCTTCGGCAGAATAGGCTATCCTCGCCCCTAATGAGGCCCCGTGTCCCAAGTGGGCTTCGATCTGATCTCCGAGATAGGCGGTGTTGACGACGATATCGACGAACCCGCTCCGGACCAAAGATTCGATCGTATGCTCGATCAGTGGCCGACCGCCTGCCGTCAACAGCGGCTTCGGTGTCCGGTCGGTGAGGGGCCGCATCCGCTCGCCGCGCCCGGCCGCCAAAATCATGGCTTTCATGTCACCTTATCCAAAGTCATCCGGGGCAAGACCCGATTTTCCAAAAAGTGCAGGAAGCCGGTAAGTTCCGGATATTGCTTACAGACCTCGATCACATAGCTCATGGTACGCGGGATATCCTTGAGATAGCCGGACTTGCCATCGCGCAACTTGAGCCGGGAAAAAATGCCGATCGCCTTGAGGTGACGCTGCATTCCCATGAGATCAAACCACCGCCGGAATAGGTCCGGACCGACCGAAGAGAGGAATCCGGCTTCGGCAAGGCGCGTGTAATGATCGATCACCCAAACCTCCACCATGGAAATCGGCCATGAAACATAACAATCCCGCAGCAGCGAGACCAGGTCATAGGTGATGGGACCGACGACCGCATCCTGAAAATCCAGAATGCCCGGATTGAGGCGTTCGGTGACCATGAGATTGCGGGAATGATAATCCCGATGCACGCAGACCCGGGGTTGTTCCAGCGCGGATGCGATCAGAAGCCGCTTCAGCTCATCGAAGACGACGGATTCCTCGGGATCCAGCGCCACCCCCAAAAGTTGGCCGAGGAACCAATCGCGGAACAAATCCAGCTCGACCCCGAGCAGGCGTTCGTCATACGGAGGCAATCCGGAAGTTTCGGGTTCCACGCCATACTGCAAGCGCAGCAGAGCGTCCAGAGCGTCTTCATAGAGACGATCAACGGATGCAGGGTTCAAGCAGTCCAGATACGATCGGGTTCCTAAATCGGTGAGCAACAAGAAACCCTGGTCTACATCGGCCGCGATCACCTCGGGCGCTTGAACGCCGGCACTTCGCAGGAGCGCGGCCACCCTGACGAAAGGGCGCACGTTCTCCTTGGGCGGCGGCGCATCCATCACAATGCGCGAAGCCCCATCGAAATAGGCGCGAAAATAACGACGAAAACTGGCATCGCTCGAGGCGGGCTCTATAGCCCTGACCCCAAGTTTGAGGGTTTTCGACAACCAGTCGGAAAGCGCCTCGAGCCGTTCATCTTTCTGTATTGTCATATTGACGGTCCCTGTGTCGAAAAGTACTCGAATAACGTGGATCTTACGGTAGAATGCGGCGATTGGACCGGATATTTCACCATAAAGAACAGCCTGAAGATAATGCCTTCCGCGATTCCGCCCCTGTCGCCACTCTTGCCGCTCCGTTCACAAGCTTAAATTGTGTGGCAGCCACTTTGCGACTCGCCTCTCAGTTATAAAGTACCTCAGCCGCAGCATGGTGTTTCTGATTCATCTCAATCGTGGTCGATGGGTGTTTATCCTGTGCCTTGGACTGAGCCCTTCCTATCTGCTGGGAGCCACGTCCGACTGGGATTGCCAGCGCAGCAAGGACGATAAGGAGTGGGTCTGTATCACCAAGAAATCCAAACCCGATACCGCCGCCACGACTCCTGACGAGCCAGAGATTGAAAAGGCCGGGCCGACACAGGAGAGGGAATCGGCACCCGCCACTGCCGAGCCGGAACCGGTCCGTCCACCGAAGACCCGAGAACCGGCGCTGGCCGCCAAGCCCGCGCGGTCTCAAAGAGACGCGGAGCAGAAACCTGTGGACCAACCCGTGCAGCCATTACCACCGAAATCGGTCGCGGCGGCCAAACCTCCCGGCTGGAACTGCCGCCCTGGCGAAACCGGCAAGGAGTGGGACTGCTCCTTAGTCGGCCCCGACCCCAAAGGTCTTCCCCACGTGGTCTCGGAAGAGAGCCAAAAGGTCGAAAATTGGGCGGAAACGACCACGATTACCGAGGAAGACGAACAGCGCTTCCGCAACTTGACCGCCTTACTGCCGGCCAATCCCTGGGCTCAAGCGTGCGCCGGCAAGTCCGAATCGGCGCCTATGACCGAATTTCTGCTGACTCCTCAAGACAGGCTGGCGCGTGAACAGCAACCGTTGGAAATTCGGTCCGACTATGCCGAAATGGTGGACGACGAAATCGCAACCTTTACCGGTTCGGCCGAACTGACACGTGCGGATCAAAAGCTGTGGGGGGATTTCGTCACCCACAATACCGTTTCAGAAACCTTGAACGCACAGGGCAATGTCATCTATCAAGAGAAGGGACTCACCTTCTCCAGCGATACCGGCTTCCTGGAGCTCGATACGAACCGTGGCGTTCTTCGTAACGCCCAGTTCATTTTGGAGACAATCCCGGCGCGAGGCACCTCGCGTTTAACTCATTTCGACAGCGATACTTTATCGCGCTACGAGAAATTCACCTACACCACTTGCCCGCCCGGCGACCAGGATTGGATGCTTCACGCCCGCAATGTAAAGATCAATAAGGAAACCGGCCGTGGATCGGCGAAACACGCTTGGCTGGAATTCAAAGGCGTACCCTTACTTTACACGCCGTACATGAGCTTCCCGGTCGACGACCGCCGGATGACCGGTTTCCTTACGCCCTCTTTCGGCAACACCAAGGTGGGGGGCTTCGACTTTACGGCGCCGTATTACTTCAATCTAGCGCCCAATTATGACGCCACCTTCACGCCACGACTCCTCACCAAGCGCGGCCTGCTGCTGCGCGGCGATTTCCGGTATCTGACCGAAATGACTCGGGGCCGCGTGCTGGCCGAGTACATGCCCCAAGATGATGTGCGAGGCGATAGCCGAGGCCAGGTCGGTTTCTTGAACGATACACGGTTCACCGAAAACTTGTATTCCCGCGTGGATGCGCACTATGTGTCCGACGATCGCTATCTGAACGAGTTGGGCAACACGCTGAATATCGTCGACCGGCGGCATATCCGCAGCTATGGCCAGCTGAATTACGTCGGTTCGAACTACAGCATTTCGACGCTGGCCGATTACTATCAAACGATCGACCCCACGATTCCCCCGGAAGGGAGACCGTATTACCGGCTTCCGCAGGTGAGTTTCAACTACGGGCAAGGGCTGGGCAATACCGGCTTAGTCTTCAACGGCTTTAGTGAGATCGCCAATTTCAATCACACCGGCGGCCGAGTCACCGGCCAACGGCTGAATGTAATACCGCGGATCTCGTACCCCTGGCGAACCGCCGCCGGTTTCGTCGTTCCGAGCCTGAGCTTGCAGCACACCCAATACTGGCTGCAGGATCAAACCCCCGGCCTCAATGACAGCCTGAGCCGAACCGCGCCGATCTTCTCCCTGGACAGCGGACTGTTCTTCGAGCGCGAATTCGAGCTGGCCGAAACGCCGCTGCTTCAGACTTTGGAGCCTCGACTCTTCTACCTTTACATTCCGGACAAGAACCAAGAAAACCTTCCCGTATTCGATACCGGCGAATATGACTTCACTTTTTATCAATTGTTTCGCGAGAACCGGTTTACCGGTGCCGATCGGCTAGGCGACGCCAATCAGGTCACGTTGGCGCTTACCTCCCGACTGATCGACCAGGTGTCTGGGATGGAGCGCCTCCGGGCCAGCATCGGCGAAATTTTCTATTTCGACGATCACGATGTGACGTTGCCCAATATCCCCGCAAAAACCGGGGACAAATCCAACTTCGTGGCCGAAGTCTATTCCAGATTGACCAATACCTGGTCACTTCGTACCGGCGGACAGTGGAATCCGGAGGGCGGCACGATCGACCGCGGCCAAGTGGCCCTGCAGTACGACGACCGAGACAATCATCTGCTCAACATCGCCTATCGGTTTCGCCGCGATCAAAACTTCGACTTCGTCCGCCTGGACCTGACCGATGTGTCTTTCCGATTGCCCTTCGCAAAAGGGTGGAATGCTATCGGCCGCTGGCAATACTCGCTGCTGGATCAGGTAACGCTGGAAAGCTTTTTGGGAATCGAGCGCGAAACCTGTTGCTGGCGTTTCAGTCTCATTGGACGGCATTACATCAACGACGTACGGACTGGCGTAAACGGCGGCAATGTCGCCAACAACGGGGTCTTCGTTCAGCTTGAGTTGAAAGGCTTGACCCGTTTCGGCGACCAGGTAGACCGGTTCTTGCAACGCAGCATCAGCGGTTACCGGCTTGAGAACGATTGATCGAATACGACCGACTATGTTCAAGATCTCATTTTTTCTTTCCAGAAGCACCCGGTTCGGCAGGGTCTTTTTTCTGTCGCTTTTCCTATTGCCGTCGGCGGTACTCGCCGATGGACCGATCGATCGCATCGTGGCCGTCGTAGAGGACGGCGTGATTCTGGAAAGCGAATTGCGGCAAAAAGTCGAATCCATCAAAGCCAGCCTACTGCAAAACAACACACAGCTTCCGCCTGACGAAATTTTGACCCGCCAAGTCCTCGAGCGCCTGATCGTCGACAAAATTCAAGTGCATTTGGCCGAAAAAGCAGGCATCCGCGTCGATGACGAAACCCTCAGGCAGGCAGTCCAGCAAATCGCCCAGCGCAACAACATGAGTTTGGAAGAGTTTCGCCGCTCATTGCGGCAAGAAGGGATCGATTACGCCGCCTTCATCGAACAGATCCGCAACGAAATCACCGTAGGACGCCTGAGAAGCAGTCAGGTCAACAGCCAGATCAAGGTCAGCGATCACGAAGTGCAACACTATCTGGAAACCCATGGAAAATCGGATGTCAATCGCGATAGCGAATATCTGCTGGGCCATATTCTGATCGCGACCCCTCAAGCGGCGTCGCCGTCCGAGGTGCAAAAGGCCAAAGAAAAAGCTGAGAGATTGGTCGACGAGCTCAGACAAGGCTTGGATTTCAAGCAAGCTGCCCTCAGCTCTTCCGATTCGCCGCAAGCCCTGAGCGGGGGCGATCTCGGCTGGCGCAAGTTAAGCCAGGTGCCGTCACTGTTTGCCGATCTGGTGCCCGCGATGAAGGAAGGCGGCATCGAGGGTCCTATTCGAAGCCCGAGCGGATTTCATATCATCAAACTGCTCGGAGTCAAAGGCGGCGAGGACGAGCGCATGACCAAAACTCACGTGCGTCACATCCTGATCAAGCCCAACGAAGTACTGTCCGACGAGGACGCCAAGCAAAAGCTATTGAATTTGAAAACGCGCATTGAAGGCGGCGAAGACTTTGCCACACTGGCGCGGGGCCACTCCGACGATAAAGGTTCGGCGATCAAGGGCGGCGATCTCGGCTTCGTCCAGCCGGGCGCCTTGGTTCCACCCTTCGAGGAAGCCATGAACCGGTTAGCGGTCAACCAGCTCAGCGATCCGGTGCAAACCCAATTCGGCTGGCATCTCCTTCAAGTTCTGGAACGGCAAGAGTCCAGCGACACCGACGAATTGTTGAAGAACAAAGCCCGCGAAGAAATCTTCAAACGTAAAGCGGAAGAGGAAACCGAGCTTTGGCTGCGCCGGATTCGCGACGAGGCCTATGTCGAAATTCGCTTGAACGAACCGGAAACGACGTCCTTCATGCCATCATTCCAATGATCACCAGAATACTGTTGACTACAGGAGAACCCGCCGGCATCGGCCCGGATTTGTGCGTGCAGATCGCCCAGCGGGAACTTGCCTGCGATCTCACGGTAATCGGCGATCCCCGGCTGTTGGCGGAACGAGCGCAGCGGCTAGGACTTAATCTCGAAATTCGAACGCCGGGCACCGACGACATCCAGCCGCATCGAGCCGGATCACTCAAAGTGTGGCCTACGGCCAATGCCGTCGACCCGGCTTGCGGACGATTGAATGCCGCCAATGCTCCCTATGTTCTCGAAACCATATCCAGCGGCGTTACCGCGTGCCTGGAAAGGCGCTTCGATGCCTTGGTCACCGCCCCCGTACACAAGGGAATCATCAATGAGGCCGGCGTCGCCTTCACCGGCCATACCGAGTTCATCGCGAACATCAGCGGAGGCCACCCGGTCATGATGCTCGCCGCACCGGGTCTTCGCGTCGCATTGGCAACGACACATTTGCCGCTGGCCGAAGTCAGCCGCAGCATCACGCGCGAACGGTTGTCCGCAGTACTCACCACCCTCGATCGGGACTTGATCGCCCGCTTCGGCGTTGCCGCACCGCGCATCCTCGTCTGCGGCCTCAACCCTCATGCCGGCGAGAGCGGTCATCTGGGGCGCGAGGAAATCGAGATTATCGAGCCCGTGCTGGAGTCGCTCAGACAACGAGGAATGAACTTGGTCGGCCCGCTGCCGGCGGACACTCTTTTTCTTCCGAAATATCTCGAGCGTGCCGACGCCGTACTCGCCATGTACCATGATCAGGGACTGCCGGTACTGAAATACGCGGGCTTCGGGTGCGCGGTGAACATCACATTGGGGCTACCCGTCATCCGCACATCGGTTGACCATGGCACGGCCTTGGATTTGGCCGGAACAGGAAAAGCCGATGCGGGAAGCTTGGCGGCCGCAATCGATGAGGCTATCGGCATGGCGTCCAGAATGCGTTGCAGACTCAGTGAGATGTCATGAATCACCAGCCCCGCAAGCGGTTTGGCCAGAATTTTCTGCGCGATAGTACCGTCGTGCGGAGTATCGTCCTCGGAATAGCCCCAGATCCCGAAGATCACCTCGTGGAGATCGGTCCCGGCCAAGGCGTCCTGACCGAAGCGTTGTTGCCGCTCTGCGGACGCTTGGACGCTATTGAAATCGACCGAGATTTGGCCGCCTCGCTGGAAACAAAATTTTCGGGTAACACCAAGTTCCGCCTGCATCGTGCGGATGCCCTCAAATTCCGGTTCTGCGAGTTAAGCTACGGAAAAAAGCTTCGTGTCGTGGGCAATTTGCCTTACAACATTTCTACGCCCCTGCTTTTTCATCTTTTCGCGCAGACGGAATGCATTGAGGATATGCACTTCATGCTGCAGAAGGAAGTCGTCGACAGGCTGTGCGCCGTTCCCGGCGACAAGAGTTATGGGCGGCTCGGCATCATGGCTCGATACTATTGTCGCGCGGACGGTCTTTTCGAGGTTCCTCCCGAGAGCTTCTTTCCTCGACCGCAAGTCATGTCCGCCGTCGTCCGTCTGGTACCACACGAAACCAGGCCCGTGGATGTCGATCCGGGGCCTTTGGGGCAGGTCGTTGCCGCGGCCTTCTCGCAACGCCGCAAGACGCTCCGAAACGCTCTCAAGCACCTGTTTGAAGAGGGAGAAATCCAGGATCTCAGGATAGACCCACAGGCTCGGGCGGAAACGCTGGGCTTGGAGGCTTATGCTCGCTTGGCCCGCGCGCTTACAGGAAAAGCAGGATAAGGCGACCGATCGAAAACGGCCGCCGGCAACTCGGCGGCCGCGGAAATCGCTTGCCGCTCAGGTGATCACCGTCGGCCCGGACATGCCGGTTCGCGTTTTCACTTCAGAAAGACTCTCGGCCAACTCGATCAGGTCTTTGAGCGCCTCCTGCGGATCTTGGTTATGCTCCGCGGGATCGCGCTCATAACGCTCGATATAGATTCTTAAGGTTGCACCGTCCGTTCCCGTGCCCGACAGCCTGAATACGATCCGCGCCCCGTTTTCGAAGATGATCCGAATCCCTTGTTTTTCGCTGACACTTCCATCCACCGGATCATGGTAGCTGAAATCGTCCGCGACGCTGATTTGGTAAGGACCGAAAGTCTTCCCAACCAAACCGGGCAACTGTGCGCGGAGGCGAGATATGATCGAGTCGCCGATCTCCGCCGGCATGCTTTCGTAGTCATGGCGCGAATAATAGTCGCGACCGAACCGGCGCCAGTGCTCGCGGACGATTTCGGCTACCGACTGTTTGCGAACGGCGATCAGGTTGAGCCAGAACAGCACCGCCCATAAACCATCCTTCTCGCGGACGTGATCGGAGCTGGTCCCGAAACTTTCCTCTCCGCACAACGTGATCTTGCGAGCATCGAGTAAATTGCCGAAAAACTTCCAGCCGGTGGGCGTCTCGTAACACTCGATACCCATCGCATGTGCCACCCGATCGACCGCTTGACTGGTCGGCATCGAACGCGCCACACCTCGCAAGCCGTCCTTATAACCCGGAAGAAGATGTGCATTCGCCGCCAAGACGGCAAGGCTATCGCTCGGTGTAACGAAAAACTGGCTGCCCATGATCATGTTGCGATCGCCGTCGCCGTCGGACGCTGCGCCTAGCGTAGGAGACCGCGCCCCGAACATGAGGTCCGCCAGCTCCCGTGCATGGGTCAAATTGGGGTCGGGATGGCCGCCGCCGAAGTCTTCCAAGGGGACCCCGTTCATCACGGAGCCGATCGCGGCACCCAGCCTTTCCTCCAAAATACGCTTAGCGTACGGTCCGGTGACGGCATGCATCGCATCGTAGCTCAGGGTGATCGCTCCGGATTTCAGCCCCGATTCGATCAAACTGAAATCGAACAGATGCTCCATCAACTGAGCATAGTCGCTCACGGGATCGATGATCTGAACCGTCATGTCGCCCAGCCGTGTTTCGCCGATCTTGTCGATATCGATGTCGTCAGCACGGACGATCCTGTACTGATCGATGACTCGACTGCGCGCAAAGACCGCATCGGTAAAGCTCTCGGGCGCGGGCCCGCCGTTGGTTACATTGTATTTAATCCCGAAGTCTTCCTCCGGCCCGCCGGGATTGTGGCTGGCGGAAAGAACGAAACCGCCCAGCGCCTTGTGCTTGCGGATCACGCAGGATGCGGCCGGCGTCGACAGCAAGCCGCCCTGCCCGATCAACAACCGCCCCACGCCGTTGGCCGCAGACATTTTGACGATAGTCTGGATCGCCTGGCGGTTGAGATAGCGTCCGTCGCCGCCCAGGACCAGCGTTTTCCCGGCCGTATCGCCCAAGGTATCGAAAACCGACTGGACAAAATTCTCCAAATAGTTCTTTTGCAAGAAAACCTTCACCTTCTTGCGCAATCCAGAGGTTCCTGGCTTTTGATCGGAATACGGAGTTGTCTTTCGGGTTTCAATTGGCATGGCTAATATTTTCAAGATGGCTGAAATCGTCTATTTATTCTACTCAGTCCACTTAACAGTCGAGCAAATTTTTTTGGCGTAAGCTTTACGATACAAAAACCTAGGAGACAACACGTGAAACTGCGATCTGTTCTCGGCCTACTTCCGGCGCTGCTCTCACTGAACACGGAAGCAAGTATGAAAGACGACAGCATATGGCTGCTGGTCGAAACCGCACCGCATGTATTGAAGGTAATGGAAGGCGACCACGATTTGGAAGTTTTCGAAAGAATTGCACTCGGGCGCAGAGGCGTCGGCCTATTCAAAGAACGGGGAGACTACAAAACCCCGCTGGGTGAATATCATATCGGCTGGATCAACGAAAACAGCCGATACCATAGGTTTTTCGGCTTTACATATCCCAATCGGGAGAACGCTGAGCGTGCCTTTACGACGGGCTTAATCGGGCCGGATACCTATCGCACGATTTTGCGCACCAGCATCGGCGCGGCCATTCCCCCTCAAAACACAGTGCTCGGCGGACAAATCGGAATTCACGGTTTGGGGCGAGCCAGTCTCGCCGTTCACGAGTTTTTTGACTGGACTCAAGGATGCATAGCCATGACTAACGAGCAAATCGATAGACTCAGCACCTGGGTGAAAAAAGGCACCCTAGTGGTAATTCGGTAATTTGTGCCAAAATAATACTGGAAAGATTATCCATTCCGGGGCACACTTAAAATGTCACCCATTTGTTCTTCGGGACGGATGATCTCGCCAAGCATTTCAGTCAATAAAAAAGGAAAGAAACGATGATGAAAGCAACCAAATTGGGCGTATTACTGTTGTCTGCTGGTTTGACCGTAGGCTGCGCCAGCAAATCCGACCTCAACAACCTGCAGACTCAGGTTGACGGTTTGAAAGCGGAGGTTTCCTCTGTTAAGAGCACCGCCGACGAAGCGTTGTCTGCTGCTCAGGCTGCTGAATCGAAAGCTGCCAGCGCTGAATCTGCTGCTCGCAGAGCCGCTGCCTCTTCTGAGGAAGTGAACAGCAAATTGGATCGCATGTTCAGAAAATCGATGATGAAGTAATCTCGCGTCTCTCAAAGTCGCGAACAGTTTACGAGACCCCGGTCGACGCAAGTCGTCCGGGGTTTTTTATGGGCGAAAGAACGACATAAGCTGGTTTGAGGAGCGGTTAGAGCGCCGAGACAAACGGGAACCTTACCAGCAGGCGGTATACGGAATGACGAGCTAAGAAGCCGGCACCTAACGGGGTTCAGTGCCCGAGAATGCTTCCTGCACCCAGGCACTGCGCCTTTCACGATCGAGAACTTCGGCGCGGGCGCGGATTAGAAGCACCGTGAAGTAATAGAGCTGAAACGCTGCGGCCATGAGCAGCAAAGGCAGCAGCATGCTGATATGAATGGAGGGCTTGTCGAATTTGGTTACCGTAGGCCCCTGATGAAGGGTACTCCACCATTCGACCGAGTAATGGATGATCGGAATATTGACCACCCCGACCAAAATCAAAACACCGCCCGCCCGAGCCGCCGAGCGCTGATCTTCGATCGCAGAAACCAGAGCGATATAGCCCAGATAGAGGAAGAGCAAAATCAGCTCGGATGTGAGCCTCGCATCCCATACCCACCAAGCACCCCACATTGGCTTGCCCCAGAGAGACCCCGTGGCCAGCGCAAGAAATGTAAAGGACGCGCCGAGGGCCGCCGAACTGCTCGCCATCACATCGGCCAGCTTGATATTCCAAATCAAGTAAATGGCACTAAGCACGGCCATAAAAACGTAAATAAAAAGAGACATCCACGCACTAGGCACGTGCACGAACATAATTCGATAGCTTTCTCCCTGTTGATAATCAGGGGGAGCAACGAATAAGCCCAGGTATAGACCGGCCAATAACAACAGCGCCGTTATCACTCCTAGCCATGAAATCAAATATCCGGAAATGCGGTAAAAATGTTTCGGCGAAGCCAGTTTATGGAAGAACGTCCACATAAGGGTCAACTCAAGCTAATTCGCAAAGCGGCAGCCGTTGCCAGCGGGACCAGGGTTAGCGCCAGCACCAGCATAGCGGCTAAAAAATATAACTGGCCGGTAACAGCCATTCCTGCGGCAGCGGCCGAAACGGCATTAGTGGCAAAAATCAAGACGGGGATATACAAAGGCAGAACCAATAACGTCAGCAGGATACCCCCGCGCCTAAGCCCGACGGTCAACGCCACCCCAATGGACCCGATCAAGCTCAAGAGCGGCGTGCCGATCAGCAGAGTTAATTCGAGTACGGTCAGGGCCGGCGTAGGCATAGCCAGAAACAAAGCCAGCAATGGCGCCAGCAACAGCATCGGCAATCCGCTCACCAGCCAGTGCGCCAGCACTTTCGCGAGCACCAGCAGCGAAAGAGGATAAGGGCTTAAGGCCATCTGTTCCAGCGAACCATCGTCAAAGTCGGAGCGGAACATATTTTCCAGGGAATACAACGCAGCCAACAAAGCCGCGATCCAGATCACTCCCGGCGCAATCTTCCGGAGGAGAGCCTCTTCCGGGCTAACCCCGAGCGGATAAAGCGTCACCACGATCAAGAAAAACAACAACGGATTCGCAAGTTCGCCCCGATGCCGAAAGGCCAATAATAGATCGCGCTTAAGTAGTGCCAAGAAAGGACCGATCATCTGTCTCACGCCAAAGGCAGCTTAACGAGCCTACGGTCGATCCGCACGGTTTGATGAGACGTGAGAACAGCCAACCCGCCACAGCTCAAATGAGCCTCCAGCAATGTCTCCACCAAGGAAACGCCGCCGACATCAAGGGCCGTAAAAGGTTCATCGAGAATCCAAAGCTTCGCGGACGACATGATCAATCGAGCTAAAGCAATGCGTTGCCGCTGCCCCGCCGAGAGCGCGCGGGCGGGAGTATCCTCTCGGCCCGTCAGCCCTACTGTTCGCAAAGCCTCAGCCAAACTTTCGTGTGAAAAAGACAGGCCATTAAGGGCGAGAGAAAGACGCAGATTCTCCTCTACGGACAGTTCCGCTTTCAGTCCCAATTGATGCCCCAAATAAGCGACTTCGGAAAGAAACGCGGAGCGCCGCCGTGCGATATTTTCGCCGCGCCAGAGCACTTCACCATCGCTGGGCGGAGTAAGGCCAGCGAGTATCCGCAGCAGACTGGTCTTGCCGCTACCATTAGGGCCTTCGATTTGAAGAACTTGCCCGGCTCTGACGCTGAGGTTCAGGTCACTGAACAAAAGGCTATCGGAGCGCACGCACTCCAATCCCCGCGCTTGAAGCGTAGGCTCTGGATCGTTCATTTATCGGTCGGGAATGCGTTTTGAATGCTCAATGCGTTAAAGGGAGATCGGACGAAGCGGCAACGGCGCCGTATGATGATCTCGCTGACCAGCGGGACATTAAGTTGAAAGCACTAGAAAGCTTCGGGATCGTCGAGAAACCGGAGCCCCGCTCCGTTAGTCGTCAGTCTTACTACAACCGCTCGAATAATGGGTGCGTCCTCCATCCCGCAAACCTGAACTGTTACCTCGTCTCCGGCAACAAATCGCGGACAACCCGCCGTTTGGACAAATAACCCACCGTCCGAGATATCGGCTGTGGTCAGTTCGATTGTACCGAGCGACTCATGCATGATCGATATTTTAGCGTTGAGTGGCGTCCGCAAGTATTTTCGTTGATCGTTCATCCCTCCCCCATTCTGCCACAAAGTCGAGGTCAAATTATTGCAGAATAATAGAGGCATGCGACATCGAAGCGATAATTTCAACGAATGACAGTCAATCCCAACGCTCAAAAAACGTCCGCTTTCCGCGTTGCGATGTTTGCTCGGTTATGGCGCAATCCACTTAAAAATACTTAGGTAAGCGCCTTGCCCGGATTGATAGACCAGCTGCAGTTGCTCGGGAGTACGCCCCACGGAGCCGACGAAAGGCAATAGTCGGGCTAAAAGAGTTTTTTCACCCTCTTCCGAAGTAATGCGCCAGGCACGAATGCCGCCGCCAGGAAGCGGATGAACCAGATAACTGGCGCGGCCTTTTTCTTCAGCCCAGCGTTTTACCGCTGAAATCTGGGCGTGGATATTCGCTTCGGCCGGAAAGAACCTTGCCTCTAAGGGAAGGCTAACGCCGCTCAAGGCTTCGATCTCCGAAAGCCTTGCCAGATCGTCCAAACAAACGGCCCAGAAAACCGGCCTGTCTTTCGGTAGACGCTCTGAAAGCTCGGCAAGTGCTTGGTCGGCGTCCATGGTCAGCCAGCGTGCCAATTGGCGTAGAGGCTGCTCGTCTTCGGCAAAACCACCGGCAATTTCACCCCAAAAGCCTCTTGATCGCGGCTCAGGAAATGCATCGCCCACCGGCTGCGCCGCCCAGGCGTCGCGCCCGGACAAGAAGTGGATCCGTTGAGCGTTATCCCACCACGACACGAACAAGGCATTCTCATCCGTGTGTTGGCGAATCGCTTTCGCGGCGTTCGCCCAAAGATCATGCCGTACCTGATTTCCGTCCCTGATACCCTGCGGTGCCGATGAACCTTGATCGGAAGGCGGAAAAACAATGGCACGCCGCAATGCGCCGCTTTTGTCGCTGTAGCTTACGGCGTGCAAAGAGACCATCACCTGATCCGCCCGGCCGATCTCGTATTCCCCCAGGCTCTCGGGCTGAAACTGCCCGTCCAGCGTGGGGAAACCCGGATCGCCGGGTTTCATCTCCTTGATCTTTTCGAACCGCAATTCCTTGGAAAAGAAGTGCGGCAATCCCAAAAAGAAGATGGCTATCCCGGCAAGCAGCAATCCAAGACCTAGAAACAGTCTCGGTTTGCTGCTCCGCCGGGCGTCTTCGTTAAGCTGCGTCATGCCGCTCCTAGCGTTTGCGGGAACGGATCACCACGATGCCGGCGGCGACTAGGAGCGAACCTAGCACGTATCGGCTGGTGGCGGCATCCTTGAACTCCCGCAATGCCACCCGGGTCGACGACTCGCCGTTTTGCGCGGTTTTCCCGGCTGCTTCCCGAAGCTTGGTGTTCTCATCCATGATGATGGCGTAATCACGCATCAGTTCCGACCAGCCTTCGGTGTAGGTGAAACCGCCCGGATTGGCGTGGAACAGCCCTTTGTAGAGCTTGATCACGTCGTGCTCCCACATGTCGGCGTATACGCGCTCCACGTGAGACGGGTTGTTTCCCTTGGCCCAGAACAGCTGGAAGAACCCGCCGGCAGCATCCTTCTCCGGTTTCGGCGGCTCCGGCCGATTGGTCTTTTGTCCGGGCAACAGACCGTCTTTATGCAAAGCTTCGACGACTTTCTTGGCCTCCTGCTCGACTTTCAGGCCAGCGATCGTGCCCTTGTCCGCCGCGGTGAGATAACTCTCGGCAAAGCTCGGCGAATGGCAGTTCGCACAGGTTTGCTGCCAAGCATCCTTCCGCTGCTCGAACCAGGGGTGATTCAGATTATCCGCGATCGCCGGGGTCGGGTTGAATGCCCAACGCACTTTGCGTACCAGGTTGTGCGAATATTCACCCTCGAACTCGAAGTGACAAGTCTGGCAAGTCGGCGCCGTATAACCGCCCTTGGTGATGGCGTCTTTCAACGGAACCTCGAAATTCCATTTCTGCTTGCCCTGGGTCAGATAAACCGTGCCGTGCTTTGAGAGCAGATAATTTTCCCATTCGTTGTGGTCCACGCCGTTGTGGCAGGTCGAACAGGCTTCCGGCTGGCGCGCCTCGGCCGCAGAAAACGTATGCCGCGTGTGGCAGCCGTCGCATTTGTTCTGCTGGTAATGGCACATATCGCAGCCTTGGGCGATCTCGCGCTCCGCCATTCCCGCCCAAATCGCGGTCTCCACGTTAGCCTTCCAGTCCATCGCGTGGGACGGATGGCCTTTAGGCCACTGGCCTTGCGGCCACTCCTGATCCTTTTCGGACTCGGCCTCGGCAAATTCGGTCGTGTGGCAGGTTCCGCACTTGGCCCGATCCGGCATCACCAAATCTTTGTCGTGCTGAATGGAGCTGGCGCCGACACTGCCGTGACAGTCGATACAGCCAACATCTTTGAGCTGTTCGCCGTCTTTGAGCAGCCCTTGCTTGACCAGTTGCTGCTCGACTTCGGCTAGCTTCGCTTTCTTATAGAAGCGCGGGTCCTGAGCATTGGGCATGTTGCGAATCTTGTCCAAGTTCGCATGGCTGCTATTTTGCCAGGCATGGAACGCACCGGGCGTTACGGACTGATGGCAGACAACGCATTGCTCGCGTGTAACTTCGCCGGTCACGGTTGTAGGCGGCTTATAAAAGTCCTTCGGATTCCAATATTTCTGGATGGGAATCGGCTCCCAAAGGTCCCCGAATTTTCCCTTTCCGGGGTGATCTTGATAGTATTTGTCTTTTAGTTGTTGAAAGCTGGTGTCTTCCTGCTTCGCGTAGGCGACTGCCGTAAACGCTTGCACGACAAGCAAGAAAATCACGCTTTTTAGAATCTTTGTTAGCATCGTCACTCCTCCGTTAGGGCCCCGTCTGTAACGGACACCCACCACATAGTATCGATTCAGAACCAAGTCTCGTCAAACGTTTTATTGAGATTCTTCAGCATGATTCCTCCCGAAATTGCTAGACACGCTCAAGGGCTGCTCGACTTCATCGATGCCAGTCCCAGCCCGTGGCATGCCGTTGCCACGATGGAAAAACGCTTGCGCGAGAAGGGCTTCACACGCCTGGAGGAAAGTCAAACCTGGAGTTTGCGTCCGGAAGGGCGACACTACGTCATCCGCGGCGGGTCTTCGCTGATTGCTTTTATTGTCGGCTCCAGGCCCATGATCGAAAGCGGCTTTCGCATTGTCGGCGCTCATACGGACTCGCCCGGTTTGCGCCTTAAACCCAAGGCCCCGCACCAGACGGAAACCATGATGCGTCTCGCCGTCGAAGTGTACGGCGGGCCAATCCTAGCCACCTTCAGCGACCGGGACCTGAGCCTCGCTGGACGAATCTGCGTCAGAAGCGACTCGATGCTGCAGAGCCGGCTGATTCATTTCGAACAGCCTTTGGTGCGGTTGGCCAATCTGGCCATTCACATGAACCGCTCCGTGAACGAAGACGGATTGAAGCTCAATAAACAAAACGAGTTGCCGTTGTTGTTCAGCGGCCTTTGCGACGCCGAAACGCCGGAGCATAAATTTCTCAACCTTGTGGCGGATAAGGCTGAGTGTAAGCCCAGCGACATTCTCAGTTGGGACTTGAACGTCTACGATACCCAAAAAGGCTCTTTCTGGGGACCTCAGCTCGAGTTCGTCGCCGACAGCCAACTCGATAATCTCAGCTCTTGCTATGCCGGCTTGGTAGCGCTTTTGGAAACCGAAGCATCGGAAAGCACCTGCGTAGGCGCTTTTTTCGACCATGAGGAAATCGGCAGCGAAAGCAACAGGGGTGCGATGGGAAGCTTCATTTCGGATGTTCTGGAACGCATCGCCTACGCCGCCGATGCGGACGTATCCGGCTACAAGCAAGCCCTGTCCCGCAGTTTTATGATCAGCGCCGACGCGGCTCACGCCTATCATCCCAATTTCCCCAACGCTTACGAGCCGCTGCACCGCATCGCGGTCAACCTGGGACCCGCGATCAAGGTCAACGCGAACCAGCGTTACGCTACCGACAGCATGACGGAAGCAAAGTTCATCGAGCTGTGCCGGCAGGCGGATGTACCCTACCAGAAATATTCCCACCGGACCGATCTCGCGTGTGGCTCCACGATAGGCCCGATGACCGCCGCTCGGCTGGGCATCCCTACAGTCGACGTGGGTTGCCCCTTATGGGCGATGCACAGCATTCGGGAAAGCGCGGGCGTTCTCGATCAACCATACTTGGCGGCCGTCCTGAAAACGTTCTTTGCCGAGCCTGCGGTTCGATATGCGTGACGCCTGAACCTGTTCTTATCCTCCCAAACGACACGACAGCCGATTACCTGCGCCCGTTTCCCTAGAGAAACACCCGAGGGCTCCAGTTTTTGCATGCCGAGCCGATACAACTCTTATAGCCGTGGAATTCCCGCCCGGCCATCCGAGCAATGCCGACGGTTCTTTCCCGCAAGAGGAGCGTTTAGCATGCGAATAGCGTCATTTTCCGCCGGCATGAATGCCTACCGCGAGTCCTCACAGGTATTAGCCCGCCGTGAGTCGCTCGATCTTCGGACTGGAAAGCGGACAGGCGAGTCCCGTCGATCCACCGAACCGCTAACCAAAATGGATCGGGTATCGCTCACATCCGACGCCGCGTCGGTCCGAGACACCGAAAAAGCCGATCGGCCCGTTGATATCCGACTCAGTCCCAAAGACCGCCTGATCGCCGATATCGTCCGCCGCATGGTAAAGGCCGTTACCGGTCACGATGTGGTAATCCGGTCTCCGGAAGAGTTGTACAGGAAGCTCGAGGGAACGAGGAAACTATCGACGGAAATCGGTTACACGCCGCCCGAGGCAAGCCGGATAACCCAGCAAGCGCCGGCACGGTTCAGCAAGTCGATTACGTAGTTTAATGCCTCATTTCTCCAGTAGGGCCGGATGGTCGGCTACTGGCCGGTCGAGATAGTATCCTTGAGCCAGGGTGACGCCGAGACCACGGATCATCTCCAGCGTCGCGGCGTCCTCGACATATTCGGCGACAGTGATTTTTTGCAGTCCGCGCGCCACGTCGACCATCGCTTTGACAAAAACTTGATTATCGCGATTGTTCGGCAGGTCCCGGATAAACAACCCGTCGATTTTGAGCACTTCGACACCCAAGTATTTGAGATAGCCGAAAGTCGAAAATCCGCTCCCGAAATCGTCCAAACAAACCAGGCAACCAGCCTGTTGGATGGCCTCGATGAACCGTTGCGCATCCTGAATATCCGAAACCGCCGCCGTTTCCGTCAGCTCGATGATGAGCCGTGCAGGATCGACGCCGTTCTGCTTCAGTTGACTGCGAATGAAATGCGGCAGGGACGGATCGTCGAATGTACGGCCGGAAATATTGATGGCGAGCGGCGGAATCGACGGATTCCGCGCCAACAGTTCGATTCCGTGCCGTAACACCCAGCGGTCGATCTCGGTGATTTGGCCGCTCTTCTCCGCGATGGAAATGAATTGCCCCGGCATGATGAGACATGCGGGATCGACAGGATTTCGCATGCGCACCAAAACCTCCAAATGACTCAATGCGCCGCTGTCGACGGAGTAAACCCCCTGGAAATGAAGTTCGAATAAATCTTTCTGAA
Organism: Methylocaldum sp. RMAD-M; assembly: GCF_017832375.1. Taxonomy (NCBI): domain Bacteria; kingdom Pseudomonadati; phylum Pseudomonadota; class Gammaproteobacteria; order Methylococcales; family Methylococcaceae; genus Methylocaldum; species Methylocaldum sp. RMAD-M. The sequence continues at coordinate 31,964 of NZ_JAFIBZ010000032.1, forward strand.
GCGCCTCCGCGATGCGCCTGTTCCACGACAGGCGCTGCATCATGGCTTCCGAGCTGTCGCGTGTCGGGTCGTAAATCGCCCAAGTGTTCTTGCCCTGCCCTTTAGCCTGATACATCGCGGCGTCGGCATGCGCCACCAAATCCTCCGCGTTTTCCCCATGGTCGGGAAAGACCGCCACGCCCACGCTCCCGGTAACGCGCATATTGGTGCCGCGGAACCGGAACGGGATCGCCGAAATCGCGTTTGCGATACGCCCAGGGAGAGCCTCGAGGTCGCTGCTCGGGGTTATCGTGCTCAAAATGGCGAACTCGTCGCCGCCAAGCCGGGCGAAGGTTTCCTCATGGCGCACCAAAGTCGATATTTCACCGGCGATGCGCACGAGCACCGTGTCGCCGGCTTTGTGGCCGAAGGTGTCGTTGATGTACTTGAATTCGTCCAGGTCGAAATAGATCAGGCAAAATCGGCTGCCGGTACGCACCGAAGTGGCGATCAGGCGTTCCAGCTGATCTTGGAAGCGGTGACGATTGAACAGGCCGGTCAAGGGATCGCGCTCGGCCAGATAAAGGAGTTGCTGGGCAGTTTGACGTTCGTAGGTGATGTCCTCATAAATCCACAAGCGCCCGATGGTCCGCCCGTCGTCATCGGTCACCGGATAGGATATTTGCGTCAGAACCCTGCCGTCGTATAGATCGAGCTCGAATCGCTCGCTGATTTCGTGAGTGTCGAGCACATGCAACACGTATTTGGACGCGTGATCCGGCCGGGCGAACCGGTGTGTCGAATGCTCCAGGACATCACGGGTAGTGCGCCCCACCAGTTGAAAATCTTCGTCTATCGCCCACATGCGGTGGAAAGCCGGATTGACATACTCGATCAGCCCCCCTCGATCTTCGAACAAAATGCCGATGCTCATGGCCGACAACAACGCACCCATCCGCCCATGCTCTTGCTGCGCGAGTCTCGCCAGCTCGCGCTGCCGATTCTCGGAAAGCCGCAATCGCTCCAGTACCCGTCTTAACCGCTGCTCCGTATGCTTGCGGTGTGTAACGTCGAAGCAAAGCGCAAAGAATCCCGATACCAAACCGTTCCCACCGATTCGTGGCAGATACTGAATATCCAGCCAGCGCTGCACGCCTTTTTGATTCCTGGCCGGCAATTCGAAGCGCGCGACCTCGCCGGATAAAGCCTTATCGGCATGGGGCTTCGCCTGTTCATAAATGTCCGGTTCCATGAGGTCGGACATATGCTTGCCGATGATCTCGCCGCGCGATTTTTGAAACCACTCTTCATAACCTCGATTGACCAAGACATAGCGGTGCTCTCGATCCACCAACGATACATACGCCGGTATCGAATCCACCACCAGTTGGATCAGCTCCTTGGCATGCCTCAGTTCCTCTTCGGCCTGCTTTCGCTGAGTAATGTCCTGAACGATGCCGGTACCGGAAACCGGGCGGCCGCTGGGATCGAATTCGAGTTTGGCCCTTTCCCGTACCCATTTCACCTGCCCCGAGACCACGATTCGATGCTCGATGTCATAGGGCTCGCCGCGCAAGGCGGCCTGCCAGGAATTTTCGACAAAGTCACGGTCTTCCGGGTGAATCAATCTCAAAAAATTTTCGAGCGCGAGGGGCTCAGCCTCGGGAACACCGAAGATTCGGTGAGTTTCGGCAGACCAGCGGAGCGCATTATTCCGAACGTCCAAATGCCAACTGCCGACGTGGGCGACCGACTGCGCACGCCGCAAATCGGCCTCACGCTCCCGCAGTCCCTGCTCGATGAGTTTTCTTTCGTCGACTTCCTCCTGAAGTTTGCAGTTAGCCTCTTCGAGCGAAACCGTACTTTCCCGCACCCGTCGCGCAAGACCGATATTGAGCGCCGCCGCCTCGGCGCGCGCTGCCTCCTCGTGTTTTCGCGCGGCAATGTTTGCCGCTCGCGTAATGACTGCCAAAGCCAGAGCCAGCACGAACGCGCAAGACCCTCTGAGGACATATATGGGAACGCCCGTGGAGGCGAGGAACGAGTTCGCGGTAGGTATCCAGTCGGGAAATGCAGCATCGCCCTCGGTCAGCAATCCGGCGACAACTCCATAGGCGAACAGCGCCCCCGCGGCGACATAGAAATAAGGTCTGGTCTCGGGAAAGGTTGGCCACCCGCATACGCGGCCCCGCTTCACCACCAACAACGCACCGCTTATCAAACTGCCGCTGAAACCGAAAAAAATCCTTCCGCCGGCACTTACCCCACGAATGGCATCATCGGCGATCCAAGTCAGTGCGAACACGCCGGTCAAGAAGGGAAGATAAATCCAGGCGCCGAGCCATGGTTGCCAAACCGGTTGCCGTTCATTCCGGGAAGCCGCGCAGAGCAGCACCAATCGGCGCCCGAACTCGAACAACGCCAGATAGGAAAACACCAATATGGAAGCATTCAACCAACGCAGCCCCGCGCCGTCCGCTCGATTGAGCAACATCCAGGCATCTAGCCATTCCTTGATGCCGTGGAGAAAACCGAATATCCCCAACAGCCAAAACTCCGAGGCAAAAGGAAGAACACGATCGCTTCTGGGCTGCAAAAAGACGACAATCGACAGAGTCAGGAAAGAAAAGCCATAGAAAATATAAAGATCTATGAGCCGGAGGGGGGAAATATAAGTAAGCTCTGCCATCGGGTTGTTTCTTGTTGTTGTCGGGCAACGGCGACATAATAGTTACTCCGGCAGGTAGAAGATAGCAAAAGCTGTCATGGACGGATAAAAACCGTCTTATTAACCCGGCCTATAAACATAGGCCGGGTTAATCCGGGACACGGATACCCCGGCGCGGCGGCAAGCCGAGTGAGCCAAGGCCGGGCCTGTACACCGGCCTTGGCAGCGGCCCGTAAATACCCTCCTGGTATTTACGGGCCTGATTAATAAACATCGAGTTCAACGATCTCACCGCACAGTTCTCCGTCCGAGAGCACCAAACGCCCGATCGAAACCGGCAATTTGAACCGCCGCGGTCCCGCACTCCCGGGGTTCAGATAACAAACCCCGCCTTCTTTACGGATCTTCGGCTGATGGGAATGCCCTGAAACCACGGCGGCGAATCCGGCTGCCGCCGGGTTCAGATTCAACTCTTTCAGGTTGTGCAAGAGATAGATGCAACGGCCATCGATACGAACAACTTCCCGTTCCGGAAGCGGCTCCGCCCATGCCCCCTTATCGACGTTTCCACGAACGGCGACGACCGGCGCAATGGATCGCAATGTATCGAGCACTTCGGGACGACCGATGTCGCCGGCATGAAGAATCAGATCGCAGCCTCCAAGCGCGGTTATCGCTTCAGGTCGCATCAAACCATGAGTATCCGAAATAACGCCGATAAAACGCATTAGGGTTCCAAATAGGTTCCAGACTTGAACTCGGCCGGCTCAGATGATGTCCTCATGTTATTTGGGGACGACGGTTTCCGAACCGCTCCCGCCTATGGTGCATCCGTCCATTAGCTGCTACTTTGAAAAGATGGAACGTATGTCACGTAAGACGGCGGACCAGAGTCGACAGTTTAATCAGCTCATCGTTAGGAGGAGATCATTATGAAAACAACTTTGAAATGCATCGCTGCCGCATTGTTGATTTCTCCGATTTGTTCAACCGGCTTCGCCGAACAACACGCGTCTCAACAGTCTACCGGTCAGCACCAAATGGGTGGCATGGGGGGTATGGGTGGAATGATGGGGGGCATGGGCGGCATGATGGGAAACATGACCGAGGAACAACGAGAACAGCACATTCGGCAAGCCCAGGATCACATGCTGAAAATGCACGAACTCATGAACCAGATCATCGCCGCCAAAGACGACAAAGAACGGGAGCGACTGAAAGAAGAACAACGGAAACTCATGCGAGAACACCACGCGCAGCATCAGCAAATGATGCAGCAGCACATGCAGCAGATGAGACAGCATGGCGGCGGTCAAATGCAGCACGGCGGACCGATGCAGGGCGGCCAACAGATGCAGCATGGAACGCCCGCGCAATAACGAGCGGCTGAAGACAATAGGGTTGCAGCTAAAGCAACCGTTTGTGATTCGGAATCCAAAAGCCAAGGATGGCGTCGGCCCAGCTCACATCTCGGTGCTCTGGATGCCCAGTTGCTTAGCCGCGGACCGCCCGCTTCAATCAAGCGTACAGCACATCACGTAGTCATCGTAATAGAAACCATCGCCGCCTTCGGCTATTTCTGCGCGGACGATGACGAAACCGGCCCGAAGATAGGCACGGACTGCCCTATCGTTCTTCCTGAACACGTAAAGATAAATCTCGCGGGCCCCTAAGCGTGCCGCGACGGCCTTGACGTGCGCCAGCGCGGACGCGCCGTATCCCCGCCCGTGAAATTGCGGCAAAAGATAAAGCTTGTTGAGCCGCATACGCATCTGCTCCAGATGGTGGTGATAAGCGAGAAAACCGACCATTTCACCGTCCAGCATGATCCGTTCGTAAACGACTCCGCGCTCCATCTCGCTTCGTATCGCTTCAGGCCGATACATGCGATTCCAAAAATGCTCGATCTCATCCTGGGTCAGCACGTCCGGATAATAATGGCGTCGCCATATATCGAGAGCCATTTCGGCGATGGCTTCGGCATCTTCGGGTTGGGCAGAAACGATGCTCAGCATGGCTCCCCAACAGTCTCTCCGGCCGCTCGATACTTGAGGTGACTGCCGCAACCCGATCGGCAATCGCCGGCTCCGAAGCGGTTGACGATAACGCGACCTGCGGTGCGACGATTGACCTCGCATTCGGACGCGTCAAACCTTAGCACGTCCACGACATCGACGCCGGAAGCGGCCAATAAATAGTCGATATGCCAGCGCAGCCGTTTGCTCTTGGCCAAATGCCGCGTGATTCTCGCTTCGAAGTTACGTTTCGCGCTCCCGGTATAAATGTAACGGCCTGTGGGAAAATCGAAGGTGCCGAGTTGCCCTATCCGGATTCGGAGGTTTTCGGAGACGTGAATCAGTAACTGGTAGGTCGAAAACGCCATGATCGATCATGCCGGATTGTCGCTGGGAATGAAGAAACACTCGACATCGAAAGTATCCTGCACCCTTTCCATCAAGGCTTGAACGCCGAAGCGTTCGGTAGCGTTGTGGCCGCCCGCGTACATGTGCATTCCGGCCTCTTGCGCCTCGTGCCAGTCGTGTTCGCTCATCTCGCCGGTGACGTAGGCATCGAGCCCGTCTTGCAAGGCCAAGGGCCAATCCCGGTTCGCACCGCCCGTAATGATCCCGCACGACCGAACAATCGCTCTTTCATCGGGGGTTGCGAACAGCACCGGATGGTCGAGCACCGCGCCCAATCTGTCCCGCAATGCGGCGGCGCTTAGCGGCTCGGCAAACACTCCCTTGATGCCGGTCGGGCAACGTTGGTAATCACCGAAAGATTGCTGCTCGCCCAGACCGATGGCCCGCCCCAGGCTGGCGGCATTGCCCACTTCCGGATGGGCATCGAGCGGGAGATGATAAGCGAACAGGCTGACATGGTTGCGCACCAGCGGGAAAACGCGCCGGGCGAAAGGGCCGGTCAGGGTTTTCGGGCCATGGAACTTCCAGAAGAGTCCGTGGTGCACGATCAGCGCTTGAGCGCCTCGTTCCGCCGCAGCGAATGCCGAGTGCGCCGTAGCCGAAACGGCAAACGCGATACGCTCGATCCGCTCGCTCCCTTCGATTTGCAGGCCATTGGGGCCGTAGTCCGCGAAATCCTGCGGTTTTAAGAGTTCTTTCAAGAATGCTTCCAAATCATCTCGCATCACCATTGGCACGCCCCCATCTTTGACTGGCCCTCCTGCGTTCTCGATTCTGCAAACCGCTGCCGTCAGCGGCGGCCGTGCTCCCCATGATAGCGCTATTAGCTCAGCCCGAGGGAAGCTACCGCATTCTTCATCAGGCGCATACGGGCTTTCTGGGCTCTGGACGTAAGGTCGGAAGATCGTTAGATTGCGTACCTTCATTTCTCATTGATGTAACAGCATGATGACTCGAAGAGACTTATTGGCGCGTTTGCTGACTCTGGCGGCATGGGGGGTGCTCAGCCCGGCGGCGCTTTATACGCCTCTCGCGGAAGCTAAAGGCAAAGCAGGACCCAAGCCATTCAGCAAGGCATGGCTTATCGAGGAAGCGAAGCGGCTTTCCCGGAAACCTTTCGATCCGCCCAAAGAAAAATTGCCGGCCTGGATCGCCAATCTGGATTGGGATGACTACCAATCGATCCGCTTCAAAACCAAGCATTCGATCTGGGCCAAGCAAGATCTGCCGTTCCAAGCAAGACTTTTCCACCTTGGCTTGTTCTTCAAACACCCCGTCGAGATCTACGAGGTCGTCCACGGCGTGGCTGAACCCATCGAGTATTCGACCGACCTGTTCGAGTTCGGGTCGAAACTCGAAAGGCCCCGAAAAGTCGGCGACATCGGTTTTGCCGGATTCCGCGTCAATGCCGAGCCGGACTTCGAACGCGATATGTTCGCCTTCCTCGGGGCGAGCTATTTCCGCGCCGTCGGCAGCACCAAGCAGTACGGCCTGTCGGCGCGCGGATTGGCCGTCGACACTGGGCTGCCGCGCCCCGAAGAATTTCCCGAATTCCGCCGTTTCTGGCTGGAGCGACCGTCGCCCAAGGCCGAGTTCGTAACCATCCACGCGCTGCTCGACAGCCCCAGCGTCACCGGCGCGTATACCTTCGAAGTCAATCCGGGGGATACGACAGTCATGGAAATCGAAGCCCATCTGTTCCCGCGTAAATCGATAGAGCGGATCGGCATAGCCCCGCTGACATCCATGTATCAGCACGGCGAGAACGACCGCCGGGTGTCCGACGACTTCCGCCCGGAAATCCACGATAGCGACGGGTTGGCCTTATGGGCCGGCACCGACGAATGGATTTGGCGCCCCCTGGTCAACAGCCCTGTGGTGCGCGTCAATTCGTTCGTGGACAACAACCCAAAAGGATTTGGTCTGTTGCAGCGGGATCGCAACTTCGACCATTATCTGGACGATGGCGCCAGCTACCATCTACGTCCTTCCGCTTGGGTGGAACCGCTCGACGGGTGGGGTCGAGGTGCCGTGCAGTTGGTGGAGATCCCGACGGCTGACGAGACCTTCGACAACATCGTCGTTTTTTGGAGTCCGGAGGAACTATTCCAGCCGGGCCAGGAGCGAGTATTCAAATATCGATTGCACTGGGGCGAGCCCCCGGTCAGTTCCCGTGCGGCCAAGGTGGTTGCCACCCGTATCGGAGCAGGCGGCATTCCCGGACAAAAGAACCGCATTCCATCTCGCAAGTTCGTCATCGACTTCGAAGGCGGCCGGCTGAGCGACCTGCCGGAAACCGCCAAGGTCGAGCCGATCATCACGACCTCCCGTGGACAAATCAAGGAGCCGGCGGCGCGTCCGCTAAGGGGTACCAACGCCTGGCGCTGCAATTTCGACTTGATAAGCGACGGCAGCGAGCCGGTCGACCTACGTTGCTATCTTCGGGACGAACTGGGCGCGCTGACCGAAACCTGGCTTTATCAATGGACGCCGGCAGCATAAAAAGCGGCGGCGCACTAAATCCTGATCCAAATCCATACCGAACTTGCACAAACGTATTGAACTTGAAAATCAACCCGCACCGGGCGGCTTTTTCGAGGCCGGTTTCGTGCTGACCGCCGTGTTGCGGCCAAACGGCGTGGTCGCGGAAGTGAACCGCGCAGCCTTCGAATCCGTTCCGGTCGGTCGGGGAGCGGCTGTAGGCAAGCCGTTCTGGCAGGGCCCCTGGTGGTACGACGATCCCGCAAAACAGCAGGAAATCCGGGAAGCCATCGCCCGAACCGCCGCAGGTGAAACCATACGGCTCATTACCACGGTACGCAGTGCTGGAAACCATTGGCTACAGGTCGATCTGTCACTGCGGCCGGTGCGGGACGATACCGGCCGGGTGGACTGGATCTTGGCCGAGGCGGCCGGCGGTTACGACAGCCGCGCCGCCCAGGACGAACTGTACCGGCTCAATCGGGAGCTGGAAGAGCGCATCGCCGAGCGCACCGAGCTGATGCGGTTGATGATCGAGTCCTCCGCGGAAGCGGTAGTCACCATTGACCGGCATGGCATCATCAAGGAATGGAACGGAGCGGCCGAACGCATTTTCGGTTGGCCACGCGATCAAATGATCGGCGGCCGACTGTCCGAATTCATTATTCCGCATCGCTACCGGGAGGCTCACGAGGCCGGTTTGAAGCGCTTCCTCGCCACGGGACAAGGCACCGTACTCAACCGGACCATCGAGCTCTCGGCGCTCAATAGCGCCGGCGAGGAATTCCCCATCGAACTCTCGGTGTGGCCGGTACGCTGCGCGGAAGGGTATCGCTTCAGCGCCTTCCTGCGCGACATCACCGAGCGCAAGCGGGCCATGCAGGACGCTGCGGAAACGGCGGAGCGGGCGCTCCGCTTCCGCACGGTGCTGTTCGAACTGGCGCGCATGGATAAGACCGATTACAAGGGGTCGCTCCTGCGCATCCTCAGAACCGCGGCCTACACCTTGGGTCTGGGGCGAATGGTATTCGGCCGCTTCGAAGAGCGCGAGGACGACGTGGCTCTGCGGCCGGAAATCATCTACCGCGCCGAGTCCGACGATACCGTACCGGAATCGGAACTCGGCGGTTTCGGGATGAGCGGATATCCGCAGTACTATGCCGCCATCATTTCCAACCGGCCGGTGGTGGCCAATGACGCCTGGACCGATCCGGCAACCGTCGAATTCCGCGACCATTACCTCGCACCCCTGGGGATCACCTCCATGCTCGACGTCCCGGTATGGCTGGACGGGCGGGTCGTGGCGGTGGTTTGCCACGAGCACATGGGAACTGCGCGTACATGGACCGCCGAGGAAGTCGGTTTTGCCCTGTCCATCGGCAATTTGGTGGCGCTCACCCTCGAAGCCGCAAACCGGACCCAGGCGGAAGCGGACCTTCGCCAAGCCGAGGCCGAAGTGCGGAAAGCGTTGGCGCGGGAGCAGGAACTCAACGAACTCAAATCCCGCTTCGTGTCCATGACCTCCCACGAATTCCGCACGCCCCTGACCGCCATTCTGTCCTCCACCGAACTGCTGGAAGCCTATGGCGAGCGCCTCGCCTCGGATAAGAAGGCCGAATTGCTCGGTATGATCAAAACGGCCGTCAAAAATATGACCCGAATGCTGGAAGAGGTGTTGTTCATAGGCAAGTCCGATACCGGCCATCTGCAATTCAATCCGCAGCCGACCGACGTGGACGACTTCTGCGAGCAATTGCTCAAGGAGGTAAGAACCGGGGTCGGCCGGGAACACGACATCGAGTTCACCGCGACCGGGCATCCCGCGCCGGCCTTGGTTGACACCCACCTCTTGCGCCAAATCATCCTGAATCTGATCAGCAACGGCATCAAATTTTCACCCAAGGGGTCCACCGTCAGTCTGGTCTGCACCCGCGACGCCGCGGGGCTCGTTTTCGAAGTAGCCGACCGGGGGGTCGGCATCCCGCCGGAAGACCGGGCGAATCTCTTCAATACCTTTCACCGCGCCCGCAATGTCAACAATATCCAGGGTACGGGGTTGGGACTCGCCATCGTCAAGAAATGCATAGAGCTGCACGGCGGCGACATTACCTACACCAGCGAATTGGGAAAAGGAACCCGGTTTCTGGTACGGATACCGTTAAGGGGGGAGCATGATGAAAACAATCCTTGTGGTTGAAAACGATCCGGCACTGAGGATGCTGACGTCGCAGTTGCTGGAACTGGAAGGCTATAAGGTAATCCAGGCGGAAAACGGCCGGCTCGCACTGGAGGCCATCGCGGCCGAACCGCCGGACCTGGTGCTGTGCGATCTTCTGATGCCCGAATTGAACGGTTGGGAGGTCCTGCGCCAGTTGATGCGGAGTCCCGAAACGGCCAACATTCCCCTGGTTTTCCTAACGGCCAGCGCCGCGCCCAGCGAACGGGAAGCCTGTTTGAGCGAGGGCGCCTCCGGCTTCATCATCAAGCCATTTCAACACGCCGAACTGCTGCAGACGATCCGCAGTCTCCTGGTCGGCCCCGCGGGGTCGCAGCCATGAGACAAAGGCCGGAAATCCTGATCGTGGATGACGACCCTGCGCTGCTCAAGCTCCTGGCCATGCGCCTTGACCTCGAAGGCTTTGCCGTCATCGAGGCCGGCAGCGGCGAGGAGGCCCTGGCGAAAACGGCCACCCATCGGCCGAAGCTGGTGATTACCGATGTCCAGATGGGCGGCATGGATGGCCTGACCCTGTTCGACTCCCTGAAGCACATCCATCCGGCCCTGCCGGTCATCATTCTCACCGCCCACGGTTCCGTTTCCCATGCGGTGGACGCCGTACGGCGGGGCGTGTTCGGCTATTTGTCCAAACCGTTCGAGGCCGAGGCCTTGCTGGCCGAAGTGGAGCGAGCCTTGGAGCAGAGCGGGGCGCCCCCCGAATTCGACTGGTCGGACACCATCATCACCCGCAATGCCGGGATGGAAGCCGTGCTCACCGAAGCGCGCATGGTCGCCGCTCAGGATGCCAGCGTACTGATCACCGGGGCCTCCGGCACCGGCAAGGAACTGATGGCAGAGGCCATACACCGCGCCAGTCCCAGAGCGCAGAAACCGTTCATCGCCGTCAATTGCGGCGCGATCCCGGAAAATCTCCTGGAATCGGAACTGTTCGGTCACGTCAAAGGTGCCTTCACCGGCGCCGTCCGCGATCACAAGGGGCTGTTCCTAGCGGCTCAGGGCGGGACGGTCTTCCTGGATGAGATCGGAGACATGCCGCTGCCGCTGCAAGTGAAGCTCCTCCGCGTTCTTCAAGAGCGCACGGTACGGCCGGTCGGCGCCTTGCAAAGCGTGCCGGTGGACGTGCGGATCGTTTCCGCAACCCATCGCAATCTGGAAAGGGAAATCGCCGAAGGGCGGTTCCGGGAGGATCTGTACTACCGACTGAACGTGGTGAATCTCTGTCTTCCTTCGCTACAGGAGCGGGTCGACGACATTCCGCTGCTCACCCGGCATTTCACGGCGCAACTCGCTCGGAAATACGGCAAGACCATCAACGGCTACGCCCCGGAGGCCATGGACCTGCTGCTGACCTGCCCCTGGCCGGGCAATATCCGGCAACTCCTGAACGTCATCGAAAAAATCGTCGCCCTCGCCACCGTCGAGATCGTACCGGCTTCCCTGGTCCAACGGGCCTTGCAGCGACAGGCCGGCGAGATGGTGTCTCTGGATGACGCCAAGAAGAGCTTCGAGCGGGATTACCTCATCCGCCTGCTCAGAGTGACCCACGGCAATATCACCCATGCCGCGAGGCTCGCGAAGCGCAACCGCAGCGAATTCTATTCGCTGCTGCGCCGGCACAATCTGGAGCCGGGACAGTTCAAGGAAGATTCCGAGTGACCGTTTCCCTGTCCTGAAGAAAGAGGCGCCAAAGGAATTGCGCCTTTTCAGGAACGGTCTGCTCACGTCCGTTCATCGCGGGCTGAGCCTGCTCCCGCCCCGAGCCCCTACTTTTTTGCTACTCCACTGCCGACGAGAATTTCCCGTGCTTTCAGCCAAACAGACTGGCATCGCAAGCAACACGGTTTGTCCGCTGCCTTGGACCCGGCACGGAATTTTTACCCACCCCTGCCCAACAACCGAAATTTCGAATCAAAGCTCATCCATCGTTCTGTGAATACGTAGATATCGACACCGGCCAACCCAACACTGCTCGAAATACCGAACTCCTGTAGGTAATCACAGCCATCTCAAACCGGCGGAAACCGCCGCCATCTCGACCGCGATTCATACCTCTGTATGAGTAGAAATACTTATGGTGTTTCGTACTCGTCATCCCATACTACGGAAATCGGAATATCGCTGGGACGAATGCGGTTCGCTCCGCGTAATCTTTTACGGATACTGGATCGTAGGGATGAAAGGACTATCATTTCCCGTACTAAGCTGGCTTCCTTGGATGGCGGGCCTTTTTGTGCTTATTGCTCCTTCGCTTCCAATACTCGGAAACGAAGGATTTTTGCGTCTTGACGGAGGCGCTTTCGAAAATTTTCAGCTTTTGGGCTTCGTCGGGCCGCTGTCGCTCATCGCATTGCTTGCCATTCTTGGCAAACGCTTCACAAAAACAAGACAAATTCCCCCACCTTCCCGGGAAGATCTCGAAACGATTCTGGAATTGTCACCTGCCGCCATCTGCGTGACTGAAAAGACCAGCCTACGTTGCGTCTATGCCAATCGCGCCGCTTGCGACTTACTCGGCCACCGGTTCGGAGAGCACAGTGAAATCGATGTCGAAGCCGTGATTGTAGAGGACTGCTCCGCTCAACTGTTACGCCTGGACGCGCTGACGTCCGGCGATATCGCGCGAAGCACGCTGAAAGTGAGGCACAAAAACGGAAACATCTTAACGGTCGATGTCAGCGTCCGGACGATCGACGACGGAAAGTTCGTGTGGTCTTTCGCCGATATCACGGAACAGAAAAACACCGAGGAGACACTCCGGAATGAAGTCCGATTCGCCGACGATCTGATAAGAAGTTTGCCCGGCATCTTCTATCTGGCGGACAAGGATGGGCGATTTCTACGCTGGAACGCTAATTTTGAAGAGATGTCCGGTTATTCGGCGGGCGAACTGAAACGTGCACACCCGCTGGATTTCGTTCCCGAAGACGACAAACACGCTTTTGTCGGGGACAATATCATCGAAATGTTCACCTCGGGACGGTCCCTCGCCGAATCGTATTTCCTGACCAAGGACCGGCAGCGAATCCCGTTTTTCTTCACCAGCACAAAAGCCAAACTGGGACAGAGCGATTGCCTTCTGGGTGTAGGCCTCGACATCACCTCGCGCAAAACCGCCGAGGAGCAGATTTACTACCTGGCGCACTATGACGCGCTTACCAGTCTCCCGAACCGGATTCTGTTCAACGACCGAATCAGCCATGCCCTGTCCTTCGCCAGCCGATATGGGCAGCAGTTTGCCGTCCTATTCGTCGATTTGGACTGTTTCAAGGAAATCAACGATACGTACGGACACAATGTGGGAGACCTCGTACTGCAGCAAGCCGCGCTTAGGATCTCGCAATCGCTCCGTGAGAGCGACACGGTCGCCCGCATCGGCGGAGATGAATTTCTCGTGCTGCTTCCGGGAATTTCCGGAGCCGAGGAAGCCTGCATCGTCGCGGAAAAAATTCTGAGCGCGGTCGCTCGTCCGATCGAGGTGAATGGCTCGGAGATCGCCGTCTGCTCCAGCATAGGCATCGCGATTTTCCCCATTCACGGCACCGACAACCACAGCCTGGTCAAAGCCGCCGACGAGGCCATGTATTACGCCAAACGGACCGGCAAGAACCGTTATCATCTGAAGCGCGAGACTGCACCGCTAAGCGATTCGACCAAAAAGCTTTATCGGCATTATTAAGGGTCGCCTCTGCCGGCCGACGCCAGAGCCTCGGACATGTCGATTCGTCCGGGACTGATTTGATGTCGATTTTCCACGGCTGGCGTTCATTCCAGCCTCGATAAGTCCTTCCCTTCCGCTTATCTCAACGAGCAAGACGGTTTTCTCAGGACGACTACACTTCTACAGTGCCGCCCCACAAGATAAATCAGATCTTTCTAGCCCTAGGGGTTGCGCTATTCGAGCGGAGAGTCCGCTCGAACGCCGCATTTCCGGTAAAAAAATAGTGACGCACCAGCGCCAAGAACATCAGGTTAAACCGATGACTGCCCAAACGCTCGTCAAAGAAGTAAAGACGCTCGCATCCCTGCCCGAAGTGACTCTGAGAGTGACTCAGCTCATGGAGTCTCCCGATTCGACCAATGGCGCGATCGGTGAAGTGATCGTCAACGATCCGGCCTTGACCGCAAGATTGTTGAGATTGGCGAACAGCGCTTTTGCCGGCGTGCCGCACAAGGTCGAAACGGTTTCCCAGGCGATTTCATTACTCGGTAGAGATGCCGTCCGGGATCTGGTGCTGGCGACGTCCGTGGCGAGTACGTTCAGGGGAATTCCGCCGCACTGGGTGGACATGGAACGGTTCTGGCTCAATAGCATCGCCTGCGGCGTCATTGCGCGCTCCTTGGCCTTCCGCTGCCGGATCTTCGAAAATGAACCCCTATTCATAGCCGGACTGCTGCACAAGGTAGGCAGACTGGTCTTCTACTCCTGCCGTCCCGATCAATACCGGAGCGTTCTGGAACTCAGCGAACGCGGCGAAGACGCCATCAACGAGGCGGAACAGCGAATTTTCGGCTTTACTCATGCCGAGCTCGGCGCCGAACTATTGAGAAACTGGAGACTTCCCGAACGCCTGCAAAGGGCCGTGGCACATTATTTAGAGCCCAGCAAGGCTCCGGCGGATCATCGAAAAAATGCGGCGCTCATCCACGTGGCCAGCGCCCTGGCCAGCCATATCGAACCCAGCGTGAATCTGGAAGATGTGTTAAGCACCGAAAAAACGGGAGTCGACAAGGGCGCCTGGGAACTGCTCGAACTGTCCTTGGACACGGTCCCTAACATCATTCAAGATGCCTGGATCCAGACCTTCGAGGTTTTCGAAATCATCAAGCCGAGTTTCGCTGTCATACATTGACAGCCTAACGGAGATACGTAGTTTCGCGAATTCGCTTGTCATAGCGCATTCGATCGCCGGTTCTGCAATTGCGGAATGACGCGCAATACCGGACCATAAATGCGAGCGTGGACAACTCCTCCGATATCCCATGAATTCCCAGCGCAGCTCGTCAACCGCCATTTTCTCCAACATCAAAGGCATCCTGCTCGATCTCGACGGCGTGCTATACGTTGGCTCACATACCATCGAAGGCGCTCCGGAAACCGTAAGACGTATCCGCGCAGCGGGTTATCCGCTTCGTGTCATCACCAATACCAGCACTCGGTCGCTGGCTTCGCTGCACGACAAACTGGTGAAACTGGGGTTCGACATCGAATTCAATGAAATTCTGAGTGCCCCGCAGGCGGTTCTGCGCTACCTGAAACAACGTGGCTCCCGGCCTTGCACTCTGTTACTGGCCGAAGACGTAAAACGCGACTTCGCCGATATCGCCGAAGCGGACATCGAGCAGGCGGACTATATCGTCCTTGGCGATATCGGCGAAAACTGGTCTTACAACTTGCTCAACCGAGTATTTAACCGACTGATGCAGGGTGCCAAGCTCGTCGCCGTCCACAAGAATCGATTCTGGCAAACCGAAACGGGACTTAGAATGGATATCGGCGGGTTCGTCGCGGCGCTCGAGTATTGCAGCGGCGTCGAAGCCACGGTAATGGGAAAACCGTCTCCGGATTTCTACCGGATAGCGCTGCAGGATATGGGCCTGAGAGCCGAAGAAACAGCCATCGTAGGCGACGATATCGATTTCGATATCGGCGGTGGCCAAAAAGCCGGGATGACCGGAATATTGGTCAAAACCGGCAAGTATCGGGAAAGTTATGTGAACGCCTCATCGATTCGGCCCGACAAGATCATCGATTCCGTCAACGAATTGCCGGCGCTGTTGGGTCTCTAATAGACATCACGAGGCAAAGAGTCGGTACGCCAGCGATGACCGATACGATACACGCCGGCACGGTCGCCCATTTGAGGGGCAATCCGTTTGCCGGAGAAAACACTCTCGAAATTATCGAGCGAGGCGCGTTGGCGATAAACCCATCGGGCCGAGTTGCCTTGCTCGGAGAACGCGATGCCGTGCTCGACGCCTTTCCGGAGAGCGAGCTTGTCGACCATGGCGATGCTTGGCTCATCCCCGGCCTGATCGATGCACATCTGCATTTCCCTCAGTTCTACGCGACCGCCGGATTCGGAAACGGTTTGCTGGACTGGCTGGAGAACACCGTCTATCCGGCCGAGGCTCGCTTTGCCGACGAATCCTTTGCCAGGGCGGCGGCGGAACAATTCATCGAGCGCCTGTTAACCTGCGGAACGACCACCGCCATGGTGTTCGGCTCTCAGTTCTACGACGCAAACCTCGCACTATTCGAGGCGGCCGAACGATCCGGCATTCGCCTGATTGCCGGCATGACCTTGATGGACCGGAACGCACCGCCGATGCTGCTGCAAACGGCGGAACAGTCTGTCGATTCGATCGAAAAGCTCATCGGATTGTGCCGGCACGCCCCACGGCTCCACTATGCCGTTACGCCCAGGTTCGCGCTGTCGTGCTCACCCGAGTTGCTGGAGCTGTGCGGTTCGCTGCTGAGAAGCCACCCGGAAAGCTACCTCCAGACCCACATCAACGAAACGCGCGAAGAAATTGCCGCAGTGCGTACCGCATTCCCCCAAAGGCGGGACTACCTGGACGTTTACGATAGCTTCGGGCTCATCACCGAACGCACGGTGCTGGCGCACAGTATCTACACCACGGAACCGGAAATGGATCGGATGGCCGAGACGGACTGCACCGTGTGCCACTGCCCCACCAGCAATTCCTATCTCGGGAGCGGCTTGTTTCCATTACGGCGACATTTACGGCGCGGCATTCGAGTAGCCGTAGGCACGGATATCGGTGCCGGTACGCAGTTCTCCGTGTGGCGGGAACTATCCGAAACTTATAAAGTGCAGCAGTTGCAGGACTTCTGCTTGAATGCCGATCAGTTGCTCTATCTCGCGACTCTGGGCGGGGCAAAGGCACTCGGGCTTGAGAGTGAAGCGGGAAACTTCGAGCCGGGCAAGAGCGCCGATTTTTTTGTGCTCGATTACGAAGAGGACCAATACCTCGCTGCCCGACTAAGTCGCTGCGAAAACGCCGTAGAGCAGCTGTTCTCCCTATTGCAACTGGCGGATGAGCGGCACATAGCGTCGACCTACGTTCATGGGCATATGGCTGCATCCCGTAACGGATCGTAGCCGCAGGGTCACATTTTGGTAACCACGCTAAGGTAAGCTCATTTTTGACGTCCGAGACCGGATACGCAGAAGCATAGTAACTTTTCATCGCGACAGGTGCCCGTCATTCCCCGTCGCGGAACGGCTTTTCCGATGAAAGATACGTTCGATCAATGCGCCCGCCGCCAAAATCATTCCTCCCATTCGAGCCCTGTCGGACCGATCTTGATCACGCTTGCCCATCGCGGGGCTCCCGGGCGAATCCGGGTCAAGGTTCGTGGACTCTATCGCTCGGAAATCATGAAGAAGGCGCTTGAAGAACTTCCGGCCAAGAGCCGGTGGCTCGACTCGGTCAGCGCCAATCCGCTTACCGGAAGCGCCTTGGTCCGGTTCAGACTGGATCTGCCGATTGCCCTCATCATCGACGAGCTCGAACTTTGTGCCCGTAGACACTGGAAAACCAATGCCGCGATCGGCGGACCCCGGACGAAAGTCGGACACCAGGGCACGAGGCACTCCAATGCGCTCAAGATCGGCTTTTGGAAAGCCCGGCGGGCTGCTTTTGGAAAACCGCCACTCCAAATCGTCGAGAATCCGGATTTAGAGGCCCCCTCCCGCAAGCGAGTCTGGCACGCAATCGAGGACGAAGAGGTGCTGACGGCCCTGGGGTCCGGACCGGACGGCTTGACCGGAAAGCTTGCCGCGGCGCGTCTTCTTCGTCACGGACCGAATACCTTGAGCCAGCAAAAACCCCGCTCGGCCATAGCGATGTTTGCGGGACAACTCATGAGTCCGCCGGTCGCGTTGCTCGGCGTGTCGGCGGTGATTTCCATCGCCACCGGAGGCGTCGCGGATGCTCTAGCCATCCTGAGCGTCGTGTTGATCAATGCCGGCATCGGCTATTTCACCGAAAGTGAAGCGGAAAAAATCATCGGTTCGCTGGCCAAGCTGACACCAACCCGGGCGCTTGCCATTCGGGATGGGGAGAAGACGGAAATAGCGGTCGAAAACGTCGTGCCCGGCGACATTCTGGTGCTCGAGCCGGGATCGTTTGTAGCGGCAGACGCACGTCTGATCGCCAGCAACCGGTTGACTGTCGACGAATCGGCGCTGACCGGCGAAAGCCTTCCTGTCGGCAAACACCACAACTATCTGGCTCCTGCGGACGCCCCTCTGGCCGATCGCAAGAATATGGTTCATCGCGGCACCGTCGTCACCGGCGGCAGCGGGACGGCCGTAGCGGTGTCGACCGGCCGCCACACCGAAATCGGCGTGATCCAATCCCTGGTTGGATCGGTCAAACCGCCGGAGACGCCGTTGCAGCGCCAATTGGACCGTATGGGCACCCAGCTCGCGCTGTTTTCGGGCGGTATCTGCGCGGCGATGTTCGGCCTCGGCCTGCTGCGCGGGTTCGCCTGGCTGCAAATGTTGAAGTCCTCGATATCTCTGGCCGTCGCGGCCGTTCCGGAAGGCTTGCCGGCGGTGGCGACCACCACCCTGGCCCTCGGCATACGGCGAATGCAGCGCCACCACGTGCTGGTCCGTCAGCTGCCCGCCGTGGAAAGCCTCGGTTCGGTGAGGACCCTTTGCCTCGATAAAACCGGCACGCTGACCGAGAACCGGATGCGGGCCGTCACGATCGAAATGCCTGCAATCTCCGTCACTCGCACGAACGGCAGGTTGCTGATGAACGGAGAATCGTTCGATCTGGCCGAGCAGAGAGATCTCGAACGCTTGCTTCAGATCGTGTGCCTGTGCAGCGAAGTCAAGCTGGTCGAAAACGGCAGCGGGCGCCAGCTCGACGGAACGCCGACCGAGTCGGCTTTGGTGGAGATCGCACTGGACGCGGGCGAGGACGTCAAGGCATTGCGGGCGCGGCATCCGCTCGTCAAGACGGTACATCGGGCGGAGGATCGTCCGTATATGGTCACCGTTCACAAGAACACTGATGGAAAACACTTGGTCGCGGTCAAGGGCAGTCCGACCGACGTGCTCGGGCTGTGCACGTACGGGCTCCGCGACGGCGAGTACGTAGAGCTTGACGAAACGCAGTGTGCGGCGATCATGACACAGAACGAAGGCTTGGCCGGCCGCGCGTTGAGGGTTCTGGGCGTCGCCTTCGGATATTCCGAAGATATTGGCACCGCATCCGTAAGCCAAAACCTGGTCTGGCTAGGATTGATAGGGATGGAAGACACGGTCCGCCCCGGGATGGCCGAACTCATGGCCAAATTCCATGGAGCCGGAATCAGTACCGTAATGATTACTGGCGATCAGAGCGCCACAGCCTTCTCCGTCGGCAAACGCTTGGGGCTGAACGGCGTTAAGGCTCTCGAAATCATCGACTCCACCAGCCTGGACAAACTCGACCCCGACCTGCTCGCGGGCATCGTGAATGATACGACAGTGTTCGCGCGGGTCAGCCCGGCGCACAAGCTCCGCATCGTCCAGGCGCTTCAAAAGGCCGGACACGTCGTAGCGATGACCGGCGACGGCGTCAACGACGGCCCTGCTTTAAAGGCAGCCGACGTGGGCGTGGCGCTTGGCGGTGGGGGCGCCGAGGTGGCGCGGTCCGTCGCCGACATCGTTCTGGAAGACGACAATCTGCACACCATGATCGCTGCCGTTGAGCAGGGACGAACGATTTACTTGAACATCCGAAAGAGCCTGCATTTCCTGCTTTCCAGCAACTTGAGCGAAGTCGAGATCATGCTGATCGGCACGGCGCTTGGTGCCGGCGAAGTGCTGAACCCGATCCAACTGCTGTGGATCAACCTATTGACCGACATCCTGCCCGGCCTCGGATTGGCGCTCGAGCCGCCCGAGCAGGACGTGCTGAAACAGGCGCCCCGCAGCCCAACCGAGCCAATCATCCGCCGCTCCGATGCCGCCAGATTGATGCGTGAATCACTGCTTCTCTCCGGCGGCGCCATGGCTGTTTACGGATATAGCGTTGCCCGGTATGGCTTGGGGCCAAAAGCGGGCACCGGCGCCTTTATGACTATCACGCTCGGTCAGTTGCTCCACGCCATCAGTTGCCGGTCCGAGCGCACCGGCGTGTTCGATAGGGAGAAACGGCCAACCAACCGGCTATTGAGTGCGGCTTTGTTCGGTTCAGCCGCTCTTCAAATCGGCGCGGCCTTTTTGCCTCCGTTGCGCAATTTGCTCCGACTTTCGCCCATCGGCGCCCTCGATTGGGTCGCGATCGGGGCCGGAGCAACCACGCCGTTTTTAATCAATGAGGGGATTAAACGGTTAAAAACCGACTCGCAACAAAAGGAGCGGCGATCATGAAAAAGAGCTTTTTGTTCACTTCGGAATCGGTGGCCGAAGGGCACCCCGATCGGTTATGCGACACCATCAGCGACGCGATTGTTGACCGGTTTCTCCAGCAGGATCCTTACTCTCATATCGTGACCGAATGCGCCTTGTCGAAAGGAATCGTGTTCGTCGCCGCCCGCTTTGCTTCGAAAGCGACCGTGGACATTCCGGATCTGGCGCGGCAGGTTGTCGGCGCGGTCGGTTATCGCAAGGAAGATTTCAACGCCGCCGAATGCACCGTGGTCACCAGCCTTATGGCGCAACCTCTCGATCAACGGTATGAATGGGACGAGCGGGAATTGACCGACAAGGAGCTCGACCGAATCACCGTCCGCAATCAAATCACTCAGTTCGGTTTCGCCTGCAATCAAACGACCGAGCTGATGCCGTTTCCGATTACCATGGCCAACCGCTTGGCCCGGCAACTGACCGTGGCGCGCGAGAACAAAACCGTTTCCTACTTATCGCCCGACTGTACCACGCAGGTCGGCGTGGAATTCGAAAGCGGCAGACCGAACAGGATTCACAGCATTACCCTGATCGCGGGGCCTCATGGGGGCGATCAAATCGACGCAGCCCAGCTTCGCGCCGATCTTCTCGACCACGTTATCAATCCCGCTTTTGCGAACGAATCGATTCGGCCGGACGATCAGACAGACATCTTCATCAATCCGCGCGGCACTTTCCCGAAAAGCGGCCCCGCCGCACACTCGGGCATGACCGGACGAAAGACAGCGAGTGATACCTACGGCGGTTACGCGCGGCATTCCGGATCGGCCTTGTCCGGCAAAGACCCCTGCCGTATCGACCGCGTCGGCGCCTATGCCGCACGCTACGCCGCCAAAAACGTTGTAGCGGCCGGGCTCGCCGACGAATGCGAAGTCCAGCTGAGCTACACGATCGGGCAGTCCAGGCCGGTCAGCATTCAAGTGTCGGCATTCGGTACCGGCAGCGTCGACGAAAATACGATCAAGAACAGACTCGAAGAATGCATCGATTTCCGGCTAGGAGCGATCATCCGGAAATTCGGACTTCGCTACTTGCCCGCGCAATACAAAGGGATGTTTTACCGGATGCTACCGGCACACGGCCACATGGGCGCGTCATTCACCGAACTGCCTTGGGAACGCATTGATATCGAGAGCAAGCTCCGCTGATCGGCATCAGACAAGCGCAGGCTTGTTCCCGCGCTTGACCCCGCGAGCACAATGCCCACCTATTTTCGGGTAAGATGTCGGCATACAACTGCCTAGTATCTTTTCCGACACCTATCCCCCACTACCGTTGATGATTCGCGCAGCCAACTTGGACGATCTGGACGCCCTCGTTCGGATCGAAGACCGATGTTTCGATACGGACCGTATTTCCCGGCGCAACTTCCGGTATCTCCTTACCAAGGCGAATGCGGCGACCCTCGTGGATGATCATGAAGGGGTGATTCGCGGATATTCGATGGTGCTATTCCATACCGGCACCTCGCTGGCGCGCCTGTATTCCTACGCGGTCGACCCGCCGTATCGCAGCCAGGGCATAGGCCGGACTCTGGTAATAGCCTCCGAAGAATTGGCCCTGGACCGCGAATGCGTGACCTTGCGGCTCGAAGTTCGGCGCGATAATCGACCTTCGATCAAACTGTTTGAAAATCTCGGCTATCGTTATCTGGAAAGCGTTCCCGACTACTACGAAGACCACGCCTCGGCCTTGCGGTTCGAGAAAATGCTGGCACCTCATTTGAATCCGGAACTGGCTCGGGTGCCGTATTACCAGCAGACTCTCGATTTCACCTGCGGTCCGGCATCCCTGATGATGGCCATGAAGACCCTGCAATCCGATGTAGAGCTGGACCGAAAACTCGAGTTGCGGCTATGGCGCGAATCGACCACTGTTTTCATGACCTCCGGGCACGGCGGGTGCGGGCCTTATGGACTCGCGCTTTCGGCGTTTCACCGCGGGTTCGATGTCGAGGTTTATGTCAATGATGAAGGCGCACTTTTCATTACCTCGGTACGTGATCCAGAGAAACGGGTGGTGATGCAGGTCGTACAGGAGGATTTTTTGGATGAACTGAAAAGACTACCGGTCAAGATCGTGTATGCCGCCCTCAACTGCAATGAGTTGCAGGAAAAAATGGAGCAAGGCGGCATACCGGTTGTGCTGATCAGTTCCTATCGTCTTTATCAGGAAAAGTTTCCCCACTGGATCGTGGTGACAGGCTTCGACGAACATTATTTTTACGTGCACGATCCCTATGTCGATTATTCAGCCGGAAAGACAGCCACCGACTGCATCAACATGCCCATTCTCAAGACCGATTTTCAACGCATGGCCCGCTACGGAAAAACCGGACAAAAGTCTGTACTGATCCTTCGCAAATCAAAGTCGCGCCGGCGCCACTGATATGTCCGTCCACATCGTCGTTGTCGAGAGTCTAAAGGACTGGCAGCCGGACTATCCGCGCGTGCCCGTGGTTGCAGCCTGCGATTATTTATCGAAGGCCGAGTACCTGAAAACGAAGGATGTCCGCGTCATCAATTTGTGCCGCAGTTATCGTTACTTAAGCATGGGGTATTTTTGCTCTTTGCTGGCAGAGCCGCGCAGCCATCGGGTCATTCCGACCGTGAGAACCCTCACCAGCCTCAGCAGTAAATCCATTTACAGCCTTAACATCGAGGATCTCAACGGCATAATCCAGAAACGCTTCAAGAAGCGCGAGAGCAAAATCGATGAGACCTTCGAGCTTCCGATTTTTTTCGGTCGCTGCGAAGATCCGAATATGCAGGACCTTTCCCGGCAGATCTTCGATCTATTTCAATGTCCGTTGCTTAAAGTCGAGTTCCGCTATCAAGGCAAGTGGCATATAGACACCGTAAAGCCGATGCACCTCACGAGCTCGATGTGCGAACCGAACCGGCAACTTTTCATCGACGGACTGAACAGCTACCTCGCGAAACCATGGCGGAGGCCCCGCGCCAGGAGCACGTCGCGCTATGATCTGGCGGTGCTGCGTAATCCCGCCGAGAACATGCCGCCTTCCAATGCCGGCGCTTTGCAAAAGCTCGTCAAAGCCGGAAAAAAACAAGGGGTCGATGTCGAACTGATCGAGAAGAGAGATTACGAGCGCTTGGCGGAATACGACGCTCTATTTATTCGCGAAACCACCAATATTGATCACTACACCTATCGCTTCGCGAGAAAAGCGCAGATTGAAGGCATGGTGGTCATAGATGATCCCGATTCCATCCTGAAGTGCGCCAACAAGGTCTATTTGGCCGAACTAATGGACGCGCACCACATTCCCACACCGAAAAGCAAAATTCTCCAAAAGGGGCACGTCGAATCGATGAATGGCAACATCGGCTACCCCGTCGTCCTTAAGATCCCGGACGGCTCGTTTTCTCGGGGCGTATACAAAGCCGATGACGAGCGTGAATTTAGAACACTTTCGCAAAAACTGTTCAAGGAATCCGATCTGATCCTCGCCCAAGAATTCGTTTATACGTCGTTCGACTGGAGAGTGGGCATACTCAATGGACAACCCTTGTTCGCCTGCCAGTACTACATGTCTCGTGCGCATTGGCAAGTCGTCAGGCACCGATCGTCCGGGAAGGCCGTAGAGGGAAACTTTCGGACTTTACCAATCGAAGAGACCCCTAGCGCTGTCGTCGATACCGCGCTGGCCATCGCCAAACTGATCGGGGACGGTCTTTACGGAGTCGATCTCAAACAAACCGAGAACGGTGTCTACGTGATCGAAATTAACGATAACCCGAACATCGATGCCGGCATCGAGGATCACGTCCTCGGTGACAGACTCTATCAAATCATCATCGGCGAATTCGTACGCCGCTTAGATATCCGTCGCGAGAGCCGCTGAGCGATACCCGGATTCAAGGCAATGGATAGCGAAATGGAGCTGGCGAGAGGATTCGAACCCCCGACCGGCTGATTACAAATCAGCTGCTCTACCGACTGAGCTACGCCAGCAATGGATATGGATAAAACGGCATAAATTATATCACTAGAAGCCGGAAAGGAGTTGAAGGTTGTCTTCAGTTCATTCTGGCTCTGTAGTGAGTAAAATTTAGGTAAATTACCGGCTGGTACATTTTCGGCGCTAGCGTGGGCATCATTCGGAAGCATTTAGCCGGTAACCGGCACAAGCGATGCGAAACCTATGACCCACCGAGATATAGGAACCTATAGTCTTAAGGGGAACACCCTGCCCTCATAATAATATAGAGGGATAATCAGCTGGGCCCAAATAAGCCACCTTCCGCGTCATAAGCTCTCTAGGCCGCACACAGCGCACCGAGATCCGAATTAATCTCCGATCTAAACAAAGAAAAAAGCCCTCCTTCAGAGAAGGAGGGCTTTTCAGTGCCGACCGTCGGTCGTAAAGCCTTGAGGGCGCCGGGACCCGGCGCCCCCTTGGTCTTACATGAAGGACGGGATCAGCGGAGCGTCGATCTGGGTGACCTGACGGCCGCCCGCATCGTCAAAGAAGAACAACAGACCGGCAAAGCGGCTGTCCGGATCGTAGATGATGTCGGACAAACGATAGACTTCCCACGCCGCATCGCTGGCGGTGACGTCAATCGTCCGCGTCTCACCCGGCTGCAGCGGGCTGTTGTCGCTCACTTCAAGCCCATCGTCCGCCAACAGGTCTTCCGGATAACCGGTGGTGTCGCGGTAGACATCGCTGTCCAGGAAACGCACCGACGCGGTGTAGAACTCACCCAACCGCACCGGCTTGTTGCCGTTGTTGGTGACGGTGAGCTTCATGCGCATCGCACGGCCCGGTACCCGGTAGGTGGCGTCGGCAACCTTCACCGAAATCGTCGACTTCGGCATTTCGAT
>NZ_JAFIBZ010000033.1:0-54519 GCF_017832375.1 Methylocaldum sp. RMAD-M
CGGGTGGGCGAAAACGGGTATGTCATCATCGATGCCACGCGGGCGCAATTCATCGATCAGGACATCCTCGAAACCATCCACGACTTCGTGGCCGCGGCCTCGGACGACAATATCACCGTGGAACTGAAGAACCTCAATGGCAACTCCGGATTGATACCACCAAAGCAGGCCATCCCCGTCGGCGTTTTATGAAATTGGAGGAAAACGGTCGGGGACAGCGGATCGACTACCAGCCGGTCGGTCGGCTTCCTTGGATCGGAAGTCGTGCGACGATAGCGGTTTCGAGCCTGATCCCGGCATTACGGCGATCGAGAATTCCGATTTGCAGCGGCACGCTTTCGATATTCGTTTTGCTAATGGTTGCCTCCGGGGCTTACGGAAACATCTTCGAAGACGGGGAGAACGGTGATGCCGCTCTGAGCAGCGAGAGGCCTCACATTCCCGAGCCGATGGTGTTCGATTTGGTCAGGCCGCTGGGCGTGCAGCAGGGAGAGTTCGAGACCAATGTTCTGGCGGGGCACTCTCTGAGAAACGGAGAAACGGATTGGGCACCGGAACTGGAATATGCGGTCCGGGACGGCTTGGCGGTGGAATTCGAACTTCCTTTTGAAAACCTATCGATAGCCGAATACAAGCTGGCGGTACAAGGGACTCTGGGAACGCTGTTCGGACGCCGCTTCATTCACGGTTGGCAGGCCATCGGGCGCTATGACCGGCATCACGACGGCTATTCCGCCGACGCTCTTTATCTCGCCGGCTATCGCTGGGACCACGCGTTCAGCACCTTCAACATGGCGGGGCTCAGATGGTCCGGTATCGATCGGCGCAATAAATTGGCAGGTATCGTCAATACGAGCTGGTTCTACGGTGTCTCCGATCGCGTGACGTTGGGCATCGAACTGGACAATGAAATCGCATCGCGCTGGGGCTATCTGTTGATGCCGCAGATGCATCTGGACTTCACGGATCACGCCACTCTTCAACTCGGAGCCGGCCCATCCCGCCTGCCGGGTCAGCCTACGGAGTGGATGGCGGTCTGGCGCATGATTTTCGCGTTCTAAAGCCGATTCGATTCGGACTAGAGGCGAAATTTCAGAAGATGAGGCCACTGCCGATCGATCGGCAGCCATCCGAAATCGACGCCGCTTCAGTGGACAAGAAAATAGCCTGTTCATCCTGACCGTCCCGGCTTTTATCTGCTTTGCCATTTGGGTTAAGCCGCTACGTATCCAACTGCCTTTCCAGGCTGAAAAAATCGTTTGAGCCATGATTTTTCGTACGAATTCGCTGTCGTACCTTTAATGAGGCCAAATCCTGTCCGATCGCGAAAAAAGGGTAGGGCATACCCTTTGGGAAAATCTCGGCGGGTCAGCCTCAGCCGAAAGGAAGTATTTTCTGATTCCCAAGGAGGGTACAAGATCATGATTACGCGCAAATCCGTCTTAGCATCTCTCGTGGCTATCGCCGTTGCCGGTTATTTCGGATCTGGGGTCATGGCTGCGCCGGACGATCCGATGGACTCGATTCTGGCCGAAACCGCCGGGGGATACATGAGCGACACGGCGATTACCGCCAAAGTCAAATCGGCATTGCTGGCGGATCAGAGCACGAGCGGCCTCGCCATTCAAGTCGAAACCAACAAAGGTGTCGTGCAGCTGAGCGGTTTCGTCGACAGCGCGGCCGAAAAGGAGCGGGCGGCAGAAATCGCCAGTGGCGTCGAGGGCGTTAAAGATGTCAAGAACGACATCCGGGTAGGCCGTAAGGAGACTCCTTGAGGGCTGAAGTAGAACGGGACGGGACAGCATCGAGAGTCGATTTGGATCGGATGACGGTCCATCGGCGGTGGATTCCCGTCCCGGCAGTCATTCGGAGCGCCGACCGCCGTGGCGGTCGGCGCTCTCTTTACTCCATGGGGCGGATCTCCGCCTTAATTCGTCAACATCGGATCGAATCGCCGACGGGGCATTCATCCTTAAACTGGGCGAAAGCCGAACCGGATAGGCCTGTTCGGCGCATGCATACTCTTGGGTGTTCCGCTTTCTTCTCGTCATGAAAGATCACCGGGTTAACACGGCACGAACAGGTGCTTCCTGTTTTGGTCCCACGGACGATCCGCTATGGCGAATCGAGGAAGAGGGTTTCAATCTGGCGCGGGAGCACGAAATCGAGTCGTTGTTCGCGGTTTCGAATGGCTATGTCGGTTCCCGCGCGTCTCTCGCGGAAGGAAGCCCATTGTCGGATCCCGCAACGTTCATCGCTGGAGTTTACGACACCGATTCATCCGCCCAAGGTGATCCCGTTCCGGAACTCGCCGCGGCTCCCGATTGGATGCAGCTGAGCTTGCTGATCGGCGGACAGGAGTTCCGTCTCGATCAGGGCGGTTACCTTTGGCACCGCCGCGTGATCGATATGCGGCACGGTATTCTGTGGCGCGAATTTGACTACCGGGCGGGGAACGAAGGGCTGATTCACGTACGTGCCTGCCGTTTGGCTTCGCTTGCCGACCGGCATGTTCTCTTTCAGTGCATACAACTGAACGCGGAAAACCAGTTTCCCCGAATTCATCTCCGGGCGCTGACCGAACCGGAGGTCGAACGTCCCGGCCGGGTACGTCTAACGCCAGAACCCTGTCCGCCTTCGGAAATTGGCCCCGATTCGCCCTATCTGCTCGAGCTGTGCACGCGAACCACGCAAATCAAGGTCGTGGTCGCTACCGCGGGCCGACTGCGGATCGGCGGCGAGGTCGTCCCGCCGCAAGTCGAACCGCTGCCGGACCGACGCGTCGAGTCCTGGGAGCTGGATATCGAGCCGGGGAAAACTTATCGGTTCGACCGTTTGGTCGTGATCTACACCTCGCGGGAGGCCGAGCGACCGGCCGCCATGGCTGCGGACCATTTGGGGAGGCTGTTGAATTCCGCTCCGGAAGACGTGATCGATGCTCACTCGCGGGCTTGGGAAGAGCGCTGGCGGGAAAGCGACGTCGAAATCGAGGGAGACGAGGCATTGCAGAGGGCCGTGCGGTTCGCATGTTATCACCTGATCGGGGCCGCCAACCCGGAAGACGAGCGGGTTTCCGTCGGTGCTCGGGCTCTGACCGGCGAAGCCTACAAAGGCCACGTCTTCTGGGACACCGAAATCTTCATGCTGCCCTTCTACATTTTCACCCATCCCCCTTCGGCACGGGCAATCCTGATGTATCGGTATCACACTTTACCGGCCGCACGGGAAAAGGCGCGTCGGCTGGGCTACCAAGGAGCGCTGTACGCCTGGGAATCGACCTACACCGGCGAAGAGACCACGCCGGGTTACAGCATAACCCCCGACGGCGAGATCAAGCCCATTCTCAACGGCGTGCTGGAGCACCATATCAGCGCCGATGTCGCTTATGCCGTTTGGCAATACTGGCAGGCGACCGCGGACGAGGCGTTTCTTTTGCAAGCCGGTGCGGAGATTCTGTTCGAAACCGCACGATTTTGGGCGAGCCGGGGCCTTTTGGAGGAGGATGGAAGCTATCACATCCGGGAAGTCATCGGTCCCGACGAGTATCACGAGGGCATGGACGATAACGCTTTTACCAACCTGATGGCGCAATGGAACCTGGAACGTGCCGCAGAGGCGGCGCGCATCGTCGCCGATCGGTGGCCGGATCGCTGGCTGGAGCTTGCGCGCCGCCTCGATGTAAACGAGGACGAACCCGAGACGTGGCGGGACTTGGCGCGGCGAATGTATACCGGGTTCGATCCGAAGACAGCGCTGTTCGAGCAGTTCAAGGGGTACTTCGAACTGGAAGACATCGACCTCGCCCGATACGGTCCCCGTATCTTGCCGATGGATATGATTCTCGGGCGAGAGCGGACGCAGTTGAGCAAAGTCGTCAAGCAGGCCGATGTCGTAATGCTGATCTATTTGTTCTGGGACCGGTGGTCGCCCGAGGCGCGTGAGGCCAATTTCCGCTATTACGAGCCGCGTACCTCCCACGGAAGCTCCCTGAGTCCGTCCATTCATGCCGCCGTGGCCGCTCGGCTGGGCGATATCGAAACCGCCATGCGCTACTTCCGCCAGGCCTCGGAAATCGATCTCACCAACAATATGGGAAACGCAGCGGGAGGCGTTCATGCCGCGGCGCTAGGTGGGTTGTGGCAGGCCGTGGTTTTCGGCTTCGCGGGATTGAGCGTGCGGTCGGACGGGTTGGGCTTTACGCCCCACTGTCCGCAAGAGTGGCGAGCGCTCCGTTTTCGGTTGGTTTGGCGGGGCGTCTGCCTGCACGTGGACGTTAGGCCCGAAACCGTCGAAATCGTCGCGGAGTCGGGCGAGCCCGTGGTAATTCAGGTAGGGGACGCGTCGCCCGCGCGGTTCGTATCCGGCCAGCGCGTTCGCTGGAAACTGGTTGAAGGAGTCTGGAAGGAGGTTTCAACATGAGCGATGAGCGTGCGGAAAGGAACACAGTCGTATTGCCGCTCGATACAACGTCCCGGTCCGCTGCCATATTGCCGGTCGCGAAGACCGTCATCCAACTCGCGGAGGCAACCCCGTGCGTTGTGCAAACCGAATGGCCGACAAGTTCTCTTCCGGAGTTGAAGAAGAAATTTCCCAGCCTGAAAGCACTGCTCAAACATGCCATCATCGCCCCGATGCAAGGGCAGCCGGCCGAGGGGATTGTCCGTGCGGCTACGGAGTGGCGCAGCCTATGCATCGTCATGGCAATGCACGAGGGCAAGAAGATGCCCGATACCGGGCTCGATTCCACTGCCGAAGGGGTTCTTCGGGAGATGCCTTGCCCGGTCGTGCTGGTGCCGCCGGAACGCGAGCCGACGCCGTGGCGCATTCGGCAAGTGGTACTGCCCCAGGATGGTACGCCCGAGACCGCCCGAGCGCTGGGTCCGGCTATCACGCTTGCCGGGCGCACTGGCGCCAGTTTGTTGGTCCTGCATGTGTCCGGTGCACATGCCCCTCCGCCGCAGGAACCTGGCACATTGACCGCACCCCAATATGTCGATCAGCCCCAGCATGAATGGCCCGCCTGGGCACAGGAATTTCTGGAGCGGGTAAGATACTTGTCCGGAGAACCGGTTAAGGGCGGAATTCGGATGTTCATGGCGCGCGGCGAGCCCGGTCCCGAGATCGTGCGCTTCACCCACAGTCGCGGGGCCGATCTGATCGTTCTGTCATGGCATGGCGAACTGGCGCCGCGTTGCGCTCTCACCCTGCGCTACGTGCTCCAGTATGCGCCATGCCCGGTCCTGGTTTTGCCAGAGAGCCGCGAACAATCCGGCTTGCCTTTTCATCCCCGATCGGGCGAGAGGACGTTCTAGTCCGTGCTCAGTTCGACGAGGTCCGCCACCACAATATCCGCCCCCGCCGTTTTCAGGGCGTCTGCATGGCCGGTTCGGTCGACGCCGACGACGCAGCCGAACCCTCCTCTGCGACCTGCTTCGACTCCGGCGATGGCGTCTTCCACAACCACCGCGCGGGGTGGCTCAACGGCGATCCGCCTGGCGGCCTCGAGAAAGGAATCCGGCTCCGGTTTGCCGCGCAAACGCATTCGTTCCAAGTCGATCCCGTCGACCCGCGTATCGAACAAGTCGCTCAACTGCGCCGCCTCCAGGACTTCGGCACAGTTCCGGCTTGCCGACACGACGGCCGTCGCGAACTTCTTCGCTCTCAGTTCATGAATCAGGTCGACGCTCGATGGATAGATCTCGGCACCGCGGCTCCGGAGGAGTTCCAGATAGAGGACGTTCTTCTTGTTGCCGAGCCCGCAGACGGTCTCCCGGTCCGATCCATCGCCGGGCTCGCCGTAGGGAAGCGCAATGCCGCGCGAGGCCAGAAAGGCGGCTACGCCGTCGTAGCGAGCCTTGCCGTCGATGTAAAGCCGATAGTCCGAATCTGCATCGAAACTACGCTGGGGCTCTCCGACACGAGCCGCGTACCGCTGCAGAAAGTCGTCGAAAAGAGTCTTCCACGCGATTTTGTGGAGCGTCGCCGTTTGCGTGATCACGCCGTCCAAGTCGAAGATGACGGCATCGTAATCTCTCCGCGTGATCGCGTGCGAGGATGAGCGGATATTCATAACACCTCCGTAGTGCCTTCGAAAAAACTTCCGTATATCGATTGGACCTCAGGCAATGGGAAATCTGACAAGAAAGCGGTGTGCGCCGGAAAAGTGCCGCACGACAATTGAATCGCATTGTCTTGGGCGGCAAACTGTTCGAGCACCGGACTCTGGGTAGAACGACGGCAGGCCGCGCCGCAGACCGGTAATCCTAGAAACGGCAGTTGACCGCTTCGATGCACCAGAATAGCCTTTCAAGTCTTAACCGTCACCGCTTCTATCCGCTTCACCGTTTAGGTGAGGCCGCTACGCACCCGATTGCACGGCGGGCGGGCCGCCTGGCGGCGTTGCTCCTTCTTGCGGGGGACGGCCCCGCGGCGGCGTCGCGCCTTGCCAGCCGTCCCGCCCGCCGCACACTCGGACGCGTCCAACTGCCGTTTCTAGGATAATTCCAATAATAAGGAGCACCTGATGAGTGATACGACCAGCGATTCGCCGGAAAAGACGGGTGAAGTCACCGCTTGGCACAATATTTCGGCGGAACAGTCGATAGAACGCCTGGAGACCGACCGGCGGCATGGGCTTTCCGAAGCCGAAGTCCGCGAGCGGCTGGCACGCTTCGGCCCGAACCGCCTGCCGCCGGCCCGCAAGCGCAGCGCCCTGCTGCGGCTACTGTCGCAGTTCAACAATCTGCTGATTTACGTTCTTCTCGCGGCGGCGACAGTCACCCTGCTGCTGGGAGATTACGTGGACACCGCCGTGATCGTGGCCGTCGTGGTGCTCAATGCCTTTATCGGCTTCATTCAGGAGGGCAAGGCCGAAGCGGCTATCGAGGCGGTGCGAAACCTGTTGTCGCCCTCCGCCGCGGTGCTGCGGGAAGGGCGCAGAATGACGGTTCCGGCCGAACAATTGGTGCCGGGCGACCTGGTGCTGCTGCAATCCGGCGATAAAGTGCCGGCGGACTTGCGCCTGGTCGAGGTCCGAAGCCTGCGCATCGACGAAGCCGTGCTTACCGGCGAATCGGTGCCGGTAGAGAAATCCGTGGCGCCGGTGGCTCCCGATGCGCCGGTGGGCGATCGGCTGTGCATGGCTCATTCCGGCACGCTAGTGACATACGGACAAGGCATAGGCGTGGTGGCCGCCACCGGCACGGCCACCGAAATCGGCCGCATCAGCACGATGCTGGCGGAGGTCGGCGCTTTGGTCACGCCGCTGCTCAAAAAGATCGAGCAGTTCGCCCGGTGGCTGACCGCCATCATCTTGGGCTCGGCCGCGGCGACTTTTGCTTTCGGCTGGCTGACCCGCGGTCTAGGGCTGGAAGAGATGTTCATGGCGGCGGTGAGCCTGGCGGTCGCGGCGATCCCGGAAGGCTTGCCGGCTATCGTCACCATCACATTGGCGGTCGGCGTGCAGCGCATGGCGCAGCGGAACGCCATCCTGCGCAAGCTGCCGGCGGTGGAAACCCTGGGTTCGGTCACCGTGATCTGCTCCGACAAGACCGGTACTCTGACCCGCAACGAAATGACCGTGCAGACGTTGGCGACGGCCGAAGACGAAATTCAGGTGAGCGGCGCCGGTTACAGTCCGCAGGGCGGCTTCAGCCGGGGCGATGCCGAAGTATTCGCGGCGGATTTGCCCCACCTCTTGGATCTGGCCCGTGCCGGGCTGCTGTGCAACGACGCGGCCCTCCACGAGGAGGACGGAACCTGGCGCCTGGAAGGAGACCCCACCGAGGGCGCTCTGGTGACCTTGGCGTACAAGGCCGGATTGAATCCCGCGTTCGAGCAGGAAGCCCTGCCGCGCATCGACGCCATCCCTTTCGAATCGCAGCACCGCTTCATGGCCACTCTGCACCGCGACCATTCCGGCCATGGATTGATCTTCCTGAAAGGGGCGCCGGAAGTCGTGCTGGAACGCTGCAATCGGCAGCGCCGCGAAGGACAGGACGAGCCTATCGACCCCGCGCTTTGGCACCGAAGAACGACCGAGATCGCCGCCCGCGGCCAGCGGCTTCTGGCGCTCGCCATAAAGCCTTTGACCGAACCGCCCGGATCCCTGACCTTCGAAGACACCGAAGGCGGCTTCACCCTGCTCGGGGTGGTCGGCATGATCGACCCGCCGCGGCCGGAAGCGGTGGATGCCGTGGCCCGCTGCCAAAGTGCCGGCATAAGGGTCAAGATGATTACCGGCGACCATGCCGCGACCGCCAGCGCGGTGGGCACGCAGCTCGGCATCGGCGACGGCGCGCGGGCATTGACCGGCGCGGAGATCGAGAAGCTCGACGACGAGGCTCTGCGGAACCAGGCTAGGGAGGTCGAGGTGTTCGCGCGAGCCAGTCCGGAACACAAGCTGCGCCTGGTGAGAGCCTTGCGTGAGGAAGGCCACGTGGTATCGATGACCGGCGACGGCGTGAACGACGCCCCGGCGCTCAAGGCCGCCGACATCGGCGTGGCCATGGGGCAGCGGGGTACCGAGGCCGCCAAGGAAGCCGCCGAAATGGTGCTGGCCGACGACAATTTCGCGACCATTGCCACGGCCGTGGAGGAAGGGCGTACGGTTTACGATAACTTGCGCAAGACCATCCTGTTCACCATGCCCACGAACGGCGGCGAAGGCGGGGTGATCATCATTGCGATCCTCCTGGGTACGGAGCTACCCGTCACCCCTCTGCAAATCCTCTGGATCAATCTGGTGACGGCAGTGACTCTGGCGCTGACCCTGGCCTTCGAACCGCCGGAAGGCGATTTGATGCAACGTCCGCCGCGTCCGCCCCGCGAACCGCTGGTGACGCGTTACATGCTGTGGAGGATCGCCTACGTCTCGCTGCTTCTGGTCGGAGCGACCCTGGGACTGTACAAATGGGAAATCGGCCAGGGCTCGTCGGTGGAGTTGGCGCGCACCGCGGCGGTCAACGCATTGGTTGCCGGTGAACTGGTCTATCTGATCAACAGCCGCTTCTTCCTGGCTCCGAGCCTTTCGTTGCGCGCCTGGTTCGGCAATCGATACGCCATTCTGGCCATTGTCATATTGATCGGTTTGCAGTTGGTGTTCACCTATGCGCCGTTCATGCAGAGCGCCTTCGGTGCCCGCGATCTGAGCGGCGAAGCGTGGCTCCGGATTGCCGGCGCGGCCTTGGCGGTTTTCCTGGTCGTCGAGCTGGAAAAAGCGGTCGTTCGCCGGCTCGGGAAACCGGTATTGGGCAAGCCCGTGCGGCCCGTGGCGCCGGAGATCCGACCGGCGCGCCTTTGGGATCGGGCCGCTGCGGTGTTGGCCGGCCTGTTCGGGCTTGTCCTGCTTTGGCAGCTGCTGGAGGTTTCGGGACGCCTTTACACCTTGGCGGCGGGTGCCCAAGTCGGTCCGATTACGACTATCGGAATGGTTCTCGCGGTTTTCGCCGCCTTGTTGTCCTTGGTGTTGATCGTAGAGGCACTGCTCGGCATCAAAGCGAATAAGGGATCGTTGACGGCGCTGAAATTGCTGATTCCGGCGCTGCTTCTGGCCGTCGCTTGGCACGCGCCGCTGTATCCGTTCGAACCATGGCACCTTCCTTGGCTGCTCGCGGCGAGCACGACGCTGGTCGTCTTGGGAATCGCTTATCTGATCCTGTCGCTGATGGTTCGCCGGACCGGCCCGCCCGATAGCCTCTAATCCCGATCGGCATTCGAGTGAACATTACATAGGCGGGTTAGCCCCTCGGCTCCGCTCGGGACAGGCCCTTCGACAGGCTCAGGACAGGCTCCGCGTAACCCACCGACCCTTCGACTTGGCTCAGGACAGGTCCGAGGTCGCTTGGTGGGTTACGGCGCACGCGAAGCACGGTGATCGGCGGTCGGTCAGTGCTGATGTGCGCCTAACCTACCATCGATGGGTTTCGCTTCGCTCTACCCATCCTACAAAATGAATGCCTGATTGAACGCGATTTGGAATAACTATCGGCGATCCGCAACGCGCGTGTCAGTGTCCGGGGATCGCACGATCAGCATTTCATCGCCGCCTCTCTGAAACTCGTAGGGCACCTTGACGGTCGCGATCCGGTAACCTTCGGTGGTCAGTTGCGCCACTACGCCGTCGAGATGGCGCGATCTGACCGCGCCGAGTTCCAGCAGGGGGAAGACGCGGACCTCCGCTGCCACGCGGCAAAGCTCGCGCAGGGACTGCAAGTGGAATGCCGCGTCGAAATGAGCGCTGTAGAGAAACAGAAAGTGCGAGCACAATGCGAGGTCGAAGGACCGCTCGGCAAAAGGCAAACACGGAAGCTCGGCGTCGATATACCGTCCCTCGCGTTGTCCCTCGGGGTAATCCGCCAGGAACGCACGCATGGCGCGCAGGCGCATTTCGCCGAGTTCATCGACGGAGCGGATATGCGACCAGACGAATTCGTCGGCATTCTTGCGTGTCTGCTCGATCACGAGGGGAAAAGTGTCGTCTATGCGAGAGGAAATCTCCCGTGCCGTAAACCGATAGAGCGGATCGACCGAGACCACCCCGCCGCCATGTGCCGTCAGCTCCGCATTAAAGCTGGCGGGACCGTCTCCGCAGCCGAGTATTCTTCTTCCGAGTTCGTGCGGTTTCAATGCAAACATGGCGACATATTCGGCGAAAGAGCGTCCCCACGGAACGACTTGATCGAGGTGAAAAGCCATTCACGCTATCCTTTCAAATCCGATGATGCAATTGATCGATCGTACGGGTGACGAGAGCATCCGTAAAGCTGTGAAGCTGATCGCTTCTGTCAGCGATGAGGTTCACCGGCGCGTTCCGGCTGATGGACGACTTCCATAATACGCACTTTGAGAAGCCCGCCCCCGGGACTGGGCCATTCGATCTGGTCCCCCGCGGAAAGGCCCAGCAGCGCGCCGCCCACCGGGGCGAGAATGGAAATCTTGTCCCCTTTGGTATCGATATCCTTGGGATAGACCAGTGTCCGGGAAAATTCCTGTCCCGTCGACTCGATGGTGAAGCGAACCGTCGAGTTCATGGTTACCACGGACGGCGGCACATTCTGCGGATCGACCACCTCGGCGCGTTCGAGCTCCGCTTGCAAATCGGCCTTACCGGGGAAAGCTTCTGCCGGAAGCGAATCGAGCAGGTCTTCCAGCCGTTCCAAGTCCGTTGACGAAACGATAATGTTGGGCTTTCTCTCCATTGATGTGTCCTCGTCATCCGGAGCAACATAGATGAATCAGCGCCCTGAACAGGCGAATCGTTAAAAAAGCGGTATCTTGCGTCACCGACACTCCTGGCCGGCCCGATCCTTCAGCATACGCGCGAATGTGGTCTCCACATAAATATTGAGACCGCGAACGATGTAGTCGTTCCGCGTTGGAGGCTGCGGGTACAAGTTATTTCACCAAAGAGTGAATGCAAAATTCGTTTCGGTCGATCGGAAAGCGTCATCGTGCCTAATACCATCGGCCGCCGGCCGATGATTATCGGTGAAGTACCGCTTACGCCACGATTGTCTAAAAGTTGTGCCGATTGGAAATCGGAAATGGAATTATGAGGTGAAACATGAAACGCATCATTATGGCTATTTCCTTGATGACGACGTTCGTTTTGAGTGGCGTAGGCTTTGCTCAAACGGAGCCGGAACACATAAAACACGTAAGAGAAGCACGCCAGCATGTGACCATGGCTGTGACGGAGGGCGAAAAGGGCGATGCGAAGGCACTCGTGCAACATGCCCAGGTCGGCTTGGACCATGTCAGAATGGCGCAGAAGGAAAAACCGCTTGCTGATCTGGATAAGGCTGCCACAAGTCTGGAAGGTGCTATTAGTCAAGGCCAAGCAGGCGATGTGAAAAAAGCAACCGAACAGGCTAAAGAGTCGGTTGAATATCTTGATGCGGTACTAAGCGGGCTCGGTGGATAAACCGGTAGCTTGCGACGAGTTATCACGGGCGCGTCGGCGGTGATTCAAAACGCCGACGTTGCTCTGAAGTCTTCGTTCGTGGCACTGGTTACAGTCCGTACCGAATTGGCGTATCCCGCCGAAGTTCGCCGCAGCCTACACGGAAGCTTTTCTGAAAGGGAAGTCCGCCTTCGGTATTTTTCAAGAATTTCTTGAGTAGAAAAGGTACCTCGCGGGGCTGCATTTCCGGGCTAAGTACATTCAGGGAAGTCTTGCAGCATAGGCAACCTGCAGGACAACCCCGCCAATCAAGCCAATCTGTCGAGATTCCACAAATATTTGCGGAATGTACTTAGAGCATTTTCATACTTAGTGTACGGGCATTCGCGCGTAGGTCGGGAATCCATTCCCGACGCAACGGGTTCGTCGGCAAAGGATTGCCGACCTACGAAAGCTTGATTCGATCTATCCTGGCCGAAGGCGCCAACGACTCCTGCCAGGACTGTTTTGCCCTACGAGCGAGATTAAAACGCTCTAACACTATTCGCTGCCAACCCGAAACTGCCTACTGATCCGATTCAATTCGCAAATACAGAATCGAACCCGTTTCCAGAACCAGAGAAACAACTAAGCCGACGAGCCTGGTTGTGGAGAATAACGCCCTCAATCTCCGCATAAAATGCATCGAATATCTTGCATCTGCAGAGAATGCTGCCCATAATCGCCGCATGCAAAGCGGAGATTACACTTACATCTGGCAAGCCAACGATTGGCCCAAATGGCGCTATGACCTAGTGGTGCTCGCTGGTCCTTTAGCGGACGTCAGTCGCGCCCAAGGGCTGTTGATGGGACGTCTGGCCGATGTTGGCATGGCATTGCGTGACCAGGCCAGCCTAGCTGCGCTCACCGAGGATGTGGTCAAGACCAGCGAGATCGAGGGCGAACAGCTCAACGTCGAGTCTGTCCGATCCTCCATCGCCCGCCGTCTTGGCGTAGACATCGGTGCCCTGGCTCCGGTGGACCGTCACGCCGAAGGTGTGGTCGAGATGGTGCTTGACGCCACGGCCAACCGCGATGCTCCAGTCACACGGGCGAGATTGTTCGGTTGGCACGCTGCGCTCTTTCCAACCGGGTACTCCGGCCTCGCCCGGATCAAGGTCGGCGGGTGGCGCGACGATGCCGGCGGCCCGATGCAGGTAGTGTCCGGCCCCATCGGCCGCCAGCGGGTGCATTTCGAGGCGCCCCCGGCGGATTGCCTGGAAAGCGAGACAGGACGTTTTCTCGGCTGGTTAAATGGCGAAACCGGCGAGCTGCCGCTCATCAAGGCGGGACTCGCTCACTTGTGGTTCGTCACCTTGCATCCATTCGACGACGGCAACGGTCGTATCGCCCGTGCCATTGGCGACCTGCTGCTCGCGCGCGCCGACGGCAGCCCGCAGCGTTTCTATAGCCTGTCGGCGCAGATTCAGCGGGAACGCACAGCCTACTACGACATCCTGGAGCGCACCCAGAAAGGTACACTTGATGTTACCAAGTGGCTCCTCTGGTTCCTGGACACCTTGTATAGAGCCGTCAATCAGGCGCAGCTCGCTCTCGATGCTGTAATAACCAAGGCGCGCTTCTGGCAGCGCTTCGCGGGCACGCCGATGAACGAGCGACAGGTGAAATTGCTCAACCGGTTGCTCGACGGCTTCGAAGGCAAGCTCACCAGCCGTAAGTGGGCGGCGATTGCCAAGTGTTCGCAGGACACGGCCTTACGCGATATCAACGAACTGTTGGCACGCAGCGTATTGCGCAGGTCCGCAGCGGGCGGGCGCAGCACCAGCTACGAGTTGAGCGGACCGCTGGTGGACGATCGCACATGAGTAAATCCCTGAACGACGACAAAACCACAAGCAGTGATCCCGCCGAAACCGCTTTTCTGAATCTGCTCGGCCAAGATATCGCAGCCCGTCGAGAACGGCTGCAGACGGTCGATACTGACCTGGTTCGCCGCGTCCGATCGCTGGTTCGGGAGCTTGATTGAGCTAGGAAACCGCTGAATAAAACCAAATTGGTCGACGGGGCGGCATGAATGAGCGTCGCGTCCACCATCGTGCCGCCTTTGAGCAAACGACCTTTTTGTTCCAACACATCATTGGTGGTGTTCATCAGCTTGGCAGTCGACTCGTGCCGCTCCAGCAAGCGACGGAAGTTGAGGATGGTCGTTTCATCCGGCAGCGCGTCTTCCACGAGTTCCAGCCCGGCGAACCGCCGCATCGACTCAATCTCGTACAAGGCGTCTTCCATGCCCGGATCGGACAGCGCATACCACTGCTGCAGAAAGTAGATCCGCAACATCGCTTCCAGTGGCATGGGCTGACGACCCCGACGCCCAGCTTTGGGGAAATACGGCTCAATGACCGCCAACAGCGCGTCCCAAGGCACCGCCTGTTCCATTTCGGCCAGGAATTTCTCCCGCCGGGTCTGTTTTTTCTTGGCATCAAACGTCAACGAGGCAAAGCTGGCTTGTTTTATCAAGTCACCACTCCAAGTAGCCTGGGGCAAGCTTGCCATGGCGATTTATTCAGAGATTCCCTAAGAATCAGAAATCAAAAATATCGGCAGAAATATCAAAATCAGTTCTTGCGTCTCGTTGATCCAAATATCTATACCTGGCTTTGTGATAGTTTTGTGACGAATAATTTGACCGCCATGCAGTTTTCGTAACGTTGGCTTCAATACTATTTTTGTTCCTTAATACTCGCGTCATATTTAAATTAAATGACAATTGGATTGCGGTTCCGTTTTAAATCGCCGGATTGCAATTCCGATTACTTAGAGTCCGTATCCCAACATCGCCCTAGTGTTCACCGGTTTCGTCGCCAACTGCTGGTATTAGCTTGGGCTGTCCTTTCAAAGTCAGATCATCGTTACATCAAACTGCAACAATAACACTATCAAATTTGTAACAATTCCTCTTTATAGTGTCGAAGCTTCACCAATATATTCCGCCCTTAAAAACTGGACTGGCGCTTGGTGAAAACATCTATATACAAAGAAACCGTTTTTTTACAAGAGTGTCAGTATGAGCCATATCGAAAATCGTACGCTTAACTTCACTCCGAAGTTATTTGCCAATTGGGCTCACGTCGCCCGTTCTGACTCGGTTTCGAGTTTTATCCGCGGAATTCTTTTGATTCTGTCAGGAACTCTGTTCCTTCAGTATTCAATGCTCGCAAATGCCGATATGCGCCCGCCGACGCCCGGTATCGAGGCGCTCGATATCGAGCGGAAGGCGGACGAAATCCAGGCCGGCTACATCGGCGAATTCCGAAAGATGACCTTGACCCTGATCAATGCGGAAGGCCAGGAATCCCAGAGGAAATTGGATTTCTGGGGGCATGAGGAACCGGATAGGCACGACAAGACACTCGTAAGGTTCTCTTTTCCGCCGGATATCAAGGATACCGCTCTGCTTACCTATGAAAAGGGCGCCGAAGACGACGATCAATGGCTGTACTTGCCGGCACTCAAGCGGGCCAAGCGGATTGCATCCTCCAACAAAAGCGGCTCTTTCATGGGGTCTGAATTTGCCTATGAAGATCTCGTAGTCCGTCAATTCGAAAAGTACAACTTCAAGTATCTCGGTGACGATACGGTTGATGGAAAAGACTGCTATGTCATGGAGCGGACGCCGAAAAACTCAAACTCGGGATATTCGAAGATTATTAGATGGCGCTATAAGGACAATTTGCAAGAGGCAAAAAGCCAGTATTTCGATCGAAAAGGGGAGCTTATCAAAGAGCGTTTCCTTGAGGGGCATCACCAAGTTGAGGGAATCTGGCGCTCCAAAAAAATTACGGTCAGAAACGTTCAAACCAAGAAAGCATCAACGCTTAGCTTTGACGAAATCAAGCTGAAAATTCCCACCGATGCGAGCATGTTTACGGTTCGGGGGCTTGAATCGCCGCGTTGAAATAAAGGTTGGGCATTTCCATAGACCGGAAAACAAATATAGTCGTACTCAGGTGGGTGTTAGTTACCTAATGATTGGATCGCTTTTCCTTGTTCTTATCTAAGATAACTTGGTATCCGCCGAAACCCTTAGACCGGGAATAAACTTAACAAAAAATCATCGGATAGCTGAAACTCCATTTTACTCGAAAAGGACTATGCCAGTTCGCTAGGCATTTTCGGGAAGTGCAAGTCTTGAATCTAATTAGGGGCATTCTTGTTAAAGCTGCTGATAACTGCTTTGGGGTTTTATTTGATGTTGTCACCGGAATTTGGGTTTTGTGAGGACGAAACCAGTTCAGAAGGTCTATCCGGGGTCGGTTCTTGGATGGAAAAGCTGAATATTGCCGGCAGCTTCGATTACGAGACTTATCAGTATCCTGAAACGCCTCTTTTTCCTGGGCAGATCGAGCAGAATCACGCATTACGACTCGACTTTCGATCGGAAGTAAGTATTGGAGAAAACT
The DNA here is from genome assembly GCF_017832375.1 of Methylocaldum sp. RMAD-M. NCBI lineage: Bacteria > Pseudomonadati > Pseudomonadota > Gammaproteobacteria > Methylococcales > Methylococcaceae > Methylocaldum > Methylocaldum sp. RMAD-M. Next base: position 16,366 of record NZ_JAFIBZ010000033.1, read on the forward strand.
GGCGCGCCGCTATAGCGCCGTTTGCTCGCTATGACTTCATGGATGATCGACAAAATACTATTCGCCTCAACGAAGCGTGGGTCGAATACAGCACAGAAAACTGGGATTTTAGGATTGGAAATCAGATTTTCACCTGGGGCCAGATGGAGAGCGTAAACCGAATAGACGTACTCAATCCTAGGGATTTTCGGGACGATGTGATCGAGCCGAGCAAAATCGGTATACCTGCGGCTCTATTCCGTTGGAAATTCGATAACAGCGATATCAGTGCGTATTCGATTCCCTACTACATTCCCGACAGCTTTCCGGGGCCGGATAACTTCTACAGTCTCAGTGGCGGTGCTCCGATTCGCGAACCGGCGGAACGATTCGAGGACCAGTGGGCGATCCGCTACTTCTATGCAGGCGACGGCTTCGATTTTGCCTTGAGTTGGGCGAACGTCATCGAAAGGCTGCCGATTTTCGATATGAACGAGGCGGGGACGAAGTTGATCGGGACCCCCTACAAATCCAACCGCCTCGGTTTTGAATTCACCAAAGTTATCGAGAGCCTGATCGTCAAGGGAGAGGGATTCTATCGCTTTCCCGAGACCGAACTGCTTGCGCCGGGATTCTTTTACACCGCGGGGTTGGAATACACCTTTCCCGCGATTGTCGGCCTATCCGATTTGACGCTGTTTACCGAATATTTCGGGAAAGTCGGTGATGGGCAAGTCAGATTCCAGATACTCGAGAACAGCCTTTTCACCGGTTTTCGTTTGACGGTCAACGACCTGGCCCGCCAGGAGTTCGAGGTCGGGGCCATAAACAATTTCAAGCCGGCCGGCACCTGGCTCGTGCGAGCCCGATATGCCCGTGACATCGTCGAGCAGCTCCGGTTCGAGGTGACGTATACGGACTCTTTCGGGTTTTTCGTTTTCCCGGATCAGGACGAAGACGGTGACGGCGCCTTTCGGGTGCGGCTGAGATACAGTTTTTAATTCAATTTTCGGCGGGATGCTATGCGTGAGAAGAAACTGGTAACGGCTTACGCCAACTGGGTCATCAGGAACCGGATCTGGGTGATCGTGGCGAGCCTTGCCGTGATCGTCTTTCTGGGCGGGTTTCTGGGAAGGCTGTCCTTCGACTCGAACTATCGCATCTGGTTCGACGAGGAGGACCCTTATCTAAAAAGCTACGATCTTTTCGTCAAGGAGTTCGGCCACGATGATATGTTCGTCGTGGCGTTCGAAGAGCCGCAGGGGATTCTTCAGCCGAAGCCCCTCGAAACCATCCAGCGTCTTACCGACAAATTCTGGCACGTAGCCGGCGTGATCCGGGTGGATTCGCTTTCCAACTTCCAGGCGTTGCGGGGCGATGCCGAAGGCTTCAGCGCCGAGGCCCTGTTCCCGAGCGACAAGCCGGTCACCCCGGAGCGCATCGCGGCAGCCCGGAGTTATATCGACCAGGACCCGCTGGTGACCGGTTCTCTGATCTCCCCGGATCGGAAAGTCGGCATCATTCGAGCGCGCATCGCGCCGGTCGCCGTGACGCCCGAGTTGCCGGCGAAGGTCTACAACCAGTTGATGCAAATCCTGGACGAGGAGAAAGCCCGGAGCGGCTACGAGTTTTACCTAGCCGGCGGTCCCATCACCGACCAGGCTTTCGACCAGGTGGCGCAGAAGGATATGGGATTCCTGGTCCCGCTGTTGCTGGTCATTCTGGGTGTGGTGTGGTTCATCCTGTTCCGCTCGATCCTCGGAGTCCTGCTGTCCCTCGGCATCTCTCTCCTGAGCGTGATCGGCGCCATGGGCCTTACCGGACTCGTGGGCCATAAACTGAACGTGGTCACCACCACGACGCCGCAGTTGCTCATCGGTATCGCCGTGGCGGGCTGCGTCCATATGGCGGCGATGTTCGTCAAAGCCAAGCGCAACGGTCTGAATTCCAGGGACGCCGTCAAGGAGTCGCTGCGGATCAATCTGAGCGCGATCGTCATGACCTCGGTCACGACGGCGATCGGTTTCTTCTCCTTTTATTTAACGGCCACCATCATTCCTCTCAAGCTGTTCGGTTTCGAGGCCGGTTGCGGCACTTTGCTGATTCTGTTCCTGACTCTGACCCTGCTGCCGGCGCTGTTGAGTTTCTTCCCGGAAAAGACGCCGCGTCCCGTCTTCGATTCCGAGTGGTTCAAGGGTTTTCTGGATCGGCTGCGTTGGGCGTCCATACACCGCAGCAGGCAGGTGGTCCTGGGCTGGCTCGTCTTCATCGGCATCTTTGCGGCTTTCCTGCCGATGCTCACGGTCGATTCCAATCCGGTGTCCTATTTCCGCTCCAGCTTCTGGTTCGCCGAATCGGTCCATTTCCTGGAGGAGAAGGGCTCGGGCGGGGCGGTGTACGAACTGGTCGTACGCGGCAAGGGCCCGGATTCCATCAAGACCGTGGAGTATATGCGCGACCTGGATGCCTTCACGCAGTACCTGGCCAAGGAAGCGCCGGGCGGGCTGAGCAACGTCTACTCCCTGTCCACCGTGCTGCGCAATGTCAATCGCGCCCTGCACGAGGACGACCCCAGTTTCCATACCCTTCCCGATGACAACGATTCGATCGCCCAATATTTGTTCCTCTACAGCCTCTCGGTGCCGGTGGGTCAGGACATCAACGACCGTTTCAACGTCGATTATTCCGCGAGCCGCGTGACGGTGATCCGCGCCCTGGTCCCGACCCGCGCCAGCCGCGAAAACATGGACATCATCAGCGACTGGGCGGCCAAGAATCTCAAGAACGTAAAGGTCGAGTTCACCGGCCGCGACGTGTTGTACACCAACATGGGCAACAATGTCTCGGACAGCCTCATCAGTTCATTCGCCGTGTCGGTGGTAGGGGTGACCGTTCTCATCGGCCTGCTGTTCCGTTCCTGGCTGCTGGGCCTCGCCAGCACGCTGCCCAATTTTCTGCCTGTCCTCGTTGCCCTGGGGTTCATGGGCATGGCCGGCATCTACCTGGACATCGGCACCATCATGGTGGCGAGCATCGGTTACGGTATCGCCGTCGACGACACCATCCATTTCTTCAGCCATTACCGGGAGGCGCGGCGGGCCGGGCACACCGCGCGCGAGGCGATCGGGGAGGCGTTCTCCGACGTGGGCATTTCCATCACCTTCACCACGGCGGTGCTGGTTCTGGCGTTCTGCGTGTTTCTGTTCGGCGATTTCATGCCGAACGTTTACAAGGGCTTGCTGGTGGGCTTGTTCCTGGTCGTCGCCCTGGCGGCCGACCTGTCCATCACGCCGGCCGTCCTGTCCCTGATCGATAAGCCGCGCCGTCTCCTAGCCCGCATTTCTCACACCCCTCCTACTGCGGACGCCGATCCACTCGCTGTGGCGCACCGTACTCCCTCGCGCCGGCTCGACGTAGAGTCGGCTACGCCTTCGCCGCCGCTCGGTCCGTGCGGCACGCCACAGCGGCGTCTCGACGACCTCGCGACGAAGGGGTGCGAGAAATCCGGGCTAGCCGGGGCGAGCGAAAGCGACCCGGGGATGGGCGGCCATGGCCACCCCGTTCCTTCCGCCGCCGACGTCGCCGGGCGCAGCGAGTTCACTGCCCTGGATGCCGACTATGCCGGAACAGGGCACCCGCCGGTCGCTGGTGCCGGAGGGGGCACCGTGTTCACCGCGAGTCCAGCCGGGCGCATGGGTGAAAACTCGAATTGACGCTGTCGGAGAAGCCTTATGTCCAAGCCACTCATCGAACTGTTCACCGGCCGGCCTGCCGACAAGGCGGCCTTGATCGAGCCCCGTCCCGCTCCGGGAACGCTATGCCCGGAGGAAAACCTGGCCTACATCTTGTTGCGCGCCGCGGCCACCGATCGCGGGGTTGTCTTCGTCCGGGACGAGCGTCACGAGACTCGCTTCTCGTACCAGGCCATTGCAGAGCAGGCGCGGATGCGGCTCGGCGCCTTGCGGGCCCTGGGGCTCAGGCGAGGCGATCCGGTCATGCTGATGTTCCGGGAAAGCCACGACTTCGTGGTGACCTTCTGGGCGGCCGTGATGGGCGGCATCATTCCCGCGCCGCTGGCCTATCCGCCATCGCTCACGGACGACAATGCGGTTCTCATGAAGCTGAAGGCGATCTGGAAACAGCTGGACCGACCGCTGTTGTTGTCCGATGCCTATATGGCGGAGCAGCAGTCCGTGCTGCGGCAGGCTCTGGGGGAAAACTCGATTCGTATCGAGGCGGTTACGGACCTTGCGGAACCCTCTACGCTCGCGGATCCGGATCTCGCCCGGCCCGATGACCTGGCATTCATACAGTACAGTTCCGGCAGCACGGGGACCCCCAAGGGCGTGATGGTGAGTCACGCCAATCTGATCACCAATCTGGAGGGCATCATCTTCGGAGCCGAACACGGTCCGGGCGACGCCTTCCTGAGCTGGATGCCGTACCACCACGACATGGGGCTCATCGGTTTCCATTTCGTTCCCATGGCCCTGGGGATCGAGCAGGTGAACCTGACCCCGTTCACCTTCGTTCGCAAACCCACGCTATGGATGGAAAAAATCAGCGAGCACCGCTCGACAGTAACGGGGTCTCCCAATTTCGGCTACCGCCATCTGCTCGGCAAACTGAAACCGGACCACCTGAAGCGCTGGGATTTGTCGTGCCTCAGAAACATTTATAACGGCGCGGAACCGATTGCCGCTGCGGTCATCGAGGAATTCATGACGACCCTGGGCCCGTGCGGGCTCAGGCCCGAGGCCATGTACCCGGTGTACGGCATGGCCGAGGCGAGTCTGGCGGTGACCTTCCCTCCGCCCGGAACGCTTCCGCGGGTGCACTGGCTGGATCGCCAGGAATTGGCGCAGGGGCGGGTGGCAGGCGCCGAGCCCCATGGCGAAAACTCCATCGCGGTCGTTGACGAAGGCTACCCTGTGCCGGGCTGCGGGATCCGCATCGTGGACGGCGACGGGCAGGTGCTTCCGGAAGGCCGGGTCGGCCGCATCCATATCTGCGGCCGCAATGTGACCGGAGGTTATTACAACAACCCTTCCGCGAATGCCGAGACATTTCACGACGGGTGGCTGGATACGGGCGACCTCGGTTTCATGATCGACGGGCGCCTGTGCATCAGCGGACGGGCCAAGGACATTATCTTCATCAACGGGCAGAATTTTTATGCCCACGACATCGAAGCGCAGGCGGAAACGGTTAACGGCGTAGACCCCGGAAAGACCATCGCCTGCGGTTGGCAGGACCCCGACTCGGGCGAGGAGAAAACGGCGATCTTCCTCGCGATACGCAACCCGGACAGTCCCGATGGGCGGGCCGTCATGGCCGAGGTATGGCAAAGGGTCAACCAGGTGCTTAACGTCGCGCTGGATTACGTCGTACCGGTCAAAGCCATTCCCAAGACCACGAGCGGAAAGCTCCAGCGTTACAAGCTCTTGGAGGAGTTCCAGCGGGGCGACTACGACGCCGTACGCCATTGCGGCGTCGACCTGGTGAGCGGTGCGCTCGAATCGACCGTTTCCGGCACCGAAAATTTGACGGATCTGGTCCGGGAGGTCTGGGCGGACGTGCTCGGCCTTCCGGCCGCTAGGATCAATCCGGACCAAGCCTTTCGTTCGTTGGGCGGCACGTCCATAAAGGCGGTGCAGATTTTGGGGCGGCTGGAAGACCGGCTGAACCGGCCTTTGGACCATGAACTGCTGCTGCGTTGTCACACCGTCCGTCAGATGGCGGACTGGCTGGGTGGACGGCCCGGCTCCGCCGTGGCGGCCAGCGCGTCGGACACCGGCGACGCGCAGGAAGACGCGATCGCGATCATCGGCACGGCCTGCCGGTTTCCGGGGAGCAATTCGCCGGAGGAATATTGGGAACTTCTGAGCCAGGGCCGGGAAGCCATCGGCGCCGTGCCCGCGGACCGTTTCGCGCTGCCGCAAGGCGGGCGGGAGGACTGGTGGCGCGGCGGCTTCGTGCGCGACGTCTACGCCTTCGACGCAGAGTTCTTCGGCATCAGCCCCGAAGAAGCCACCGACATGGACCCGCAGCAGCGTTTGTTCCTGGAGGTGGCCGCCGAGACCCTGGAGCGCGCCGGCTACTCCAGGCCGGCTCTGGATGGCGCCGACGTCGGTTTGTTCATCGGCGCGAGCCACAACAATCACATGGAATTCCTGGTCAACGCCTTGTGCGGCGACGCCCTGGAGAGCTTCGCCAGTCTGCGTCGCCTGCCGCCCAGCGAACGCGACGAACTGCTCAAGGAGTGGCAATCCCGCTTCGGGCGGTTCTCGCTGCACGTGAATACGGCGGTGGACAATCTGCTCAACATGATCGCGGCGCGTGTCTCCCATACCTTCAACTGGAAAGGTCCCAGTTTCACCATCGACAGCGCCTGTTCCTCGTCACTGGTCGCGGTGCATCTGGCATGCCAGAGCTTGCGCCAGGGCGAATGCTCGATGGCGGTTGCCGGCGGCGTGAGCCTCACCCTGAGCCATTTGCCGTTCCTGTTGTTCCAGCGCGCCGGCGCGCTGTCGGCTAGCGGTCGGTGCCGCGTCTTCGATGCTTCGGCCGACGGATTCGTGCTGGGCGAAGGCGCCGGTGCGGTGTTGCTCAAACCGCTGTCCCGCGCGCTGGCGGACGGCGACCCGGTACTGGCGGTGATTCGCGGCTCGGCGGTGAATAACGACGGGCAATCCCTTGGGGTCATGGCGCCCAACCCGGACGGCCAGCGCCAGGTCATCGATGCCGTATACCGCCAGTTCAAGATCGATCCCGCTTCCATACAGTTCGTCGAAGCCCATGGCACCGGTACTCCGCTGGGAGACCCGAGCGAGATCCGCGCCCTGACCCAGGCCTTCGGAGGCATGGCCCGGCAGAGTTGCGCGATCGGATCGGTCAAGGCGAACATCGGGCATCTGCTCAGCGCCGCGGGAATCGCCAGTTTGATCAAGGTCGTGCTGGCCTTGCAGCATCGGCAGATGCCGGGAAACATCAATCTGAACGAGCCCAGCCGGCAAATCGACTTTGCCAAGACGCCATTCCTGCCCCTGACCTCGACCCGCGTGTGGACAGTACCCGAAGGTGTCGCCCGGCGGGCGGCCATCAATTCCTTCGGTTTCGGGGGCACCAACTGCCATCTGGTGGTGGAGGAAGGCGTGGCGCGCGAGAAGCCGAAAGGCGTCTGGCCCTATCATCTGTTATTGCTCTCGGCGCGGAATCGATCCGCCCTGAATCGCACGAGCGAGCATCTCGCCGCCTACCTGGAGCGCAGGCCCGCACTGGATCCCGCCGACGTCTGCGCCACCTTGAACAGCCGACGCAATCACTACGCGTGCAGGGATGCCCTGGTCGTCGAATCGCTCGGCGAGCTCGCCAACGGGCTCAAGGGGCTGGAGAAACGCCAGCCCACGGAAACGGAATCGCCTCCGCCGATCGCGATGATGTTTACCGGCCAGGGCTCGCAGTATCCGGGTATGGCCGCCCAGCTTTACGAACTCTGGCCGCGCTTCCGGCGGGCCATGGATGAGGCCGCGGCGGCCTTCGATCCGTGGCTGGAAGCGCCTTTGTTGACCGCGATCTATCACCCCGAGGCCAATCCGGAGCAACTGGCGCGAACCGAAATCACGCAGCCGGCGATGTTTGCCGCCGACTACGCCCTGGGCCGCGCCTTGCTGGAGCTGGGTGTGCGGCCGGCCGCATTGATCGGGCACAGCGTCGGCGAGTACGTGGCGGCTTGCCTGGCCGGCGCCGTGGATTTGGCCGACGCCGCCAAGGTCATTGCCGCGCGCGGCCGACTCATGTCCGAGTTGCCGGGGCAGGGCGGGATGCTGGCGGTATTCGCGAGGGCCGATGAGCTGTCGGCGCATCTAGAGGACTATCGCGGACGCGTATGGTTTGCGGCCAACAACGGATCGCACCAGGTCGTGGCCGGCCATCGGGATGCCGTGGCCGAACTCGCCCGCATACTCGAAATCGAAGGGCGCCGCGTCAAGCCCCTGCGAGTGTCCCACGCGTTTCACACGCCGCTCCTGGAGCCCATGCTCGAACCGTTCTCCAAGGTGCTGGCCGAAGTGGAATGGCATGCGCCGCGGCTGCCCATCATTTCCAATATCACCGGCGATTGGCTCGGGGCCAACGGTCCCGACGCCAATTACTGGCTGCGGCATGTTCTTGAACCCGTCCGTTTCGAGCAGGGCATACGTGCCGCTTATGCCGGCGGCATTCGCACCTTCGTCGAATGCGGTCCGGACAGCGTTCTGACCCATTTGGTCGCCACCGTGCTGGCCGGGGAGCGCGTGACCTTGGCGGCCTTGTTGGATCGTCGCCGGGAAAATGCCAGAACCTTCTTGGATGCCCTGGGCACTCTCTACACGGCGGGGGTTAACCTGGATTGGCGCATGCTCGGCGAGGATTTTCCGGGACGGCGCATACCTCTCCCGGCGTATCCGTTCGAACGAAAAGTCTACCGTCTGCCTCCCTTGCCGCCGGCCGAATCGCAAGGCCAGGCATTGCTGCATCGCTGGGAATGGCCTCAAACGCCGCGAGGCGACTCCGTCCCGCTGCCGCCCGGTGCCCTATTGGTGTTTGCGGGCGAGGGGCAAGCGGCCTGGCTCGCGGCTCTGCGCATCCGTGTGGGGCCGGACCGCCCGCTTCTGGTGGTGCGGCCGGGGGCCGGCTTCTCGGCGGACGGCGGGAATTTCACGGTCAATCATTTGGATGCGGGCGACTACCGGCAGTTATGGCAATCGGTGCTGGCAGACTACGGCGCCCCCGCTGCGGTGGTCCATGCCTGGAATGCGGATTTGACGGGCGCGCCGCGAGACGATGAGGCTGCCCTGCACTCCGGCCTCTTCAGCTTGACGTTCCTGGCTCAGGCGATGCACGAGCCGAGTCCCATAAAACCGTGCCGGATACTCTGGTTGACCCGGCGCGCTCATGTTCTGGACAGCCTGGAGCCGGCACCCGATCCGTACCAGTTGCTCGGGATTACATTCGCCCTAGGATTGGGGGAGGAGAATGAACATCTCGTCGTGAAGGCGGCCGATCTGGATACCGCGCCGGCGGCTCCGGATGTGGACGTCGATACCATTCTTGCGGAACTGGGAACGGCGGAATTCGGCGGGGAGATACTTGCGATTCGCCGTTCTCTGCGCTTCCAGCGCCGTTTCGGCGCGGTCTACAACGAAACCGGCGTTTCGGAACCGCTGCTCAAGGACGGCGATACCTGCCTGATCACCGGCGGGATCGCCGGGATCGGAGCCGAAACCGCCCTTGCCTTGGCGCGATCGGCCCGGATAAACCTGGTCCTCACCGGACGGAGGCCTTTGCCTGCGCGGCAGGAGTGGGACGCCCTGCCGGCCGATCATCCCGATGCCCCGCGCGTGGCGCTGATCCGCCAGCTCGAATCCTTGGGCGCAACGGTGGATTACCATGCGGCCGACGCCGCCGATTCCGAAGCGATGACGAAAGCCATAAGGCGCCTTAGGGAACGCTTCGGCCGGCTGGACGGCATCATCCACTCCGCGGGAGTGGTCGACCGCAACGTTCTCCGCGCCACCGACAAGAGCGTCGAATCAATACGCTCGGTGTTGGCTCCGAAAGTCAAGGGCAGTTGGCTGCTTCATCAACTGACGGCCGACCAACCGTTGAAATTTTTCATCCTGTATTCGTCCATCGCCGCCACCTGTCCGCTGTGGGCGGCCAGCCTGACCGATTACGCCGCCGCCAACGCCTTCCTGGACGGTTTCGCGGAATGGCGAAACCGTTCCGGGGCGAAAGGCCGCACCTTGGCGCTCAACTGGTCGCTCTGGGACGAGAAGGGCATGGGTCGCGACGCCGGCCTGATGGCGCTGGTCCGCAGCAAGGGCTTGCGCGCCCTGGTTCCGGAAACCGCCTGTGCAGCCTTGTCGCGCGCGCTCGCTATTCCCGGCGCCTCGGTGGTGCACGTCATCGATTTCGAGGCGGAGGCGGAAAGCCCGGCGCCAGCTGCGGCGCCAGCGGCACATTCCCCGGCACCCGAGCCCATCGAGCCGGCTCCGCGCGCCGCCCTGGCGGTGCAGGCCGCCGACTGGCTGGAGCTGGTACGCCAGCTCACAGGCGCTTATGTGAACGTAGCAGCGGAACAGATCGATTCGGGCCGCAAGTTTCATGAACTGGGTGTCGACTCGAAGGGGGCCGTCGAAATCGCGGAGAAGCTGGCAGCGATCCTGCGTCAGCATGTCACGCCGACTCTGTTGTTCGAGTTCCAGTCACCGCTGGACCTGGCGCGCCATCTGGAAAACCAGCACGGCCCGGAGTTCCTTGCCCGGTCGCAGGAGCCTGGCCCCGCTCGGACCATAACCATTACGACCACTGCCGCATCCCGCTCCGACCGTCGCACCGATGACCGCATCGCCATCGTCGGCATGAGTTTGCGGGTGCCCGGTTCTGCCAGCTCCGACGAATACTGGAACATGCTGGCGGAAGGGCGGTGCGAAATACGCGAGGTGCCGCGGGACCGCTGGTCTCCCGAGGATTATTTCGATGCCGTGAACCGCCATACCCACGGTAGTTACTCGAAGTGGGGCGGTTTCCTGGAACGTGCGCACGAATTCGATCCGCAGTTCTTCGGTATTTCGCCGCGCGAAGCCAAGGCCATGGACCCGCAGCAGCGGATTTTCATGGAAGTGGCTTACGAAGCGCTGCAACAATCGGGTTACGCCGGCGAAGGGCGTGCCGAGCGCCTCGGCGTGTTCGTCGGATGCGAGCAGAACTATTACGCGGAACATTTCATCAACCAGCAGCGTTATTGCCGGTTGCGCGACCGGATCAGGAGCACCGACTGGTACCGTCAACTTCCGATGGGGGCACGCGCCGATTGGGACGACGCGCTCCGTGAGGTTTTGCAGCCCGCGGAACTCCTGTCCGACGCCATAGCGGGCAACGGGCTGAACGAGATCGCCTGCCGTTTGAGCCATTGGCTGAACGTGCGCGGCCCGAGCCTGATCGTCAACACGGCTTGTTCCGCCGCCCTGGTGGCCACGCATCTCGCCTGCCAGAGCCTGCGCTCCGGCGAGTCGCGCATCGCCGTGGCCGGGGGGGCTTATCTGAACATGGGCTCCACCCCCTTCGTTTTTCTGAGCCGTGTCAACGCCATGTCGCCCGACGGCCGGTGTTATCCGTTCGACCGCCGTGCCAACGGTATGGTCCTGGGCGAAGGCGTCGCCGCCCTGGTACTCAAATCGCTGGCCGACGCCATGGCGGACGGCGACTACATCCACGGCGTGATCCTGGGCTCGGCGATGAACAACGACGGACATTCCTCCGGCCTGACGGCGCCCAACCCGGCCGGTCAAGCGGAGTGCATCGCCCGCGCCTACCGTGAATCCCGGGTCGACCCCGCCACGGTCTCCTATGTGGAATGCCACGGCACCGGCACATCCCTGGGCGATCCGGTCGAAGTGGAAGGCATGACCAAAGGCTTCCGCCAGTTCACCGACCGGCGCGGATACTGCGGCATCGGCTCGGTGAAATCCTCCATCGGCCACATGCTGTCCGCCGCGGGAATCCCCAGCGTCATCAAGGTACTCTTGGCGATGCGGCACGACTATCTGCCGCCCACCGTCAATTACAGCGAGCCCAATCCTTACATCGATTTCGACGCTTCGCCATTCTACGTCGTGGACAGCCACGGCCGGCCGTGGACCGGGAACGGACAGCCGCGGCGGGCCGGTGTCAATGCCTTCGGTTTCGGGGGGACTAATTGCCACTTGATTCTGGAGGAGCCTCCCCGCGCCGTGGATCAGCCTACCGGCATGGACCGGGTTCCGCTTTCCGATCCGCAACTCCTGTATCTGACGGCGCGCACGGAGAGCGCTCTGCGCGCCTACGCCAAGGCACTGCATGCGCATCTCGAGGAAAACCCATCCATTTCCGCCGAGCAGGTTGCCTGTTCACTCAATGGCGCCCAAAGGGAAATGAATTTCCGCGCTGCGGCGGTGGTACGTGGACGGGAAGATCTCTTGGCGGTCCTGGCCTCCGTGGCCGGATCGGGCAAGCACGACCGGCTTCTCTCGGGGCGCGCAAATCCGAAGCAGCCGCCCGCGATGGCATGGGTGTTCGACGATTGCCCGTGGCCGGAGGGAACCGCGGATACGCTGGCGCGACGGTATTCGGTCTTTGCCGACGCCTGGACCGATTTCCGGGCTGTACTTCCTCCCGGACACGAAACCGTGCCGCGCCTGCAGGCGGCGGCGGAACAGTACGCACTGGGTCGACTGCTGCGAGAGCTGGAGTTGGTTCCCGCCGGCCTTTGGGCCGAGGGAGCCTTGAGCCCGGTCGCCGCCGCGGTAGCGGGCTGGCTAAGTCCGGCCTCGGCCGCAGCCTTGCTGAACGGGGGCGATGCGGTTCCTGAGAACGGTGCCGGCGATCAAATCTGGCGAATTCCAATTCACACGATCGACGGAAAGATCTCCGTGGACAATCCGGAATGGGCGATTCAGTTGCGCTCCGCTGCGAGAAATCCATCCGATACCGTACAGCCTCCAGCGGATGCACGCTTACGAACCGTGCTTCTGGGGGGCAAAGGCGGCGAGGGGGCAGGAATTGTACGGATGATCGGGGCGACGCCGGGCGACGAGAGTTTGTTGACCGCACTGGCGCGGCTGTACATCGAGGGCTTGAGATTGGATACGCGCCCCCTGTGTTCTCCCGTGCTTACCCGCGTATTGCTGCCGGCTTATCCCTTCGAGAGGAAGGAATTCCTCTACGACCCGCCTCCGGTGGACGTGGAAGCGACCGCCGACATCGCGGCCGCGCCGGAGCCGGCAGTCGCGCATTCTCAGGGCACAACTGCGAGCAAGGAGCCTCAGCAGAATATAGCCACCGCCCTCCTTGACGAATTGAACCGGATCATCCTTCCCCGGGAGCCTTTGAACGAGCATTCCTGAGAGCGTGCGAATAAACCGTCTGCGCCACCCGCCATCGCCTTTTATGTGCTCGCCGTACTCCCTTGTACGAGTGGGCTTCTTGGACGACGGCGGGCGGCTCGCGACGGTTTCTTCGCAAGCTCCGAGAACGGAAAAAATGACGAATACGCTGAATATGCTGAATACGTGAGGACTACGACCATGCAAGACCATCCCGCCGCCCGGCTTGAGCAATGTGTGTACAAGGCCGTGGCGGAAGTTACCGGACACGCGCCGGACGATCTTTCGCCTGACCAATTCCTGGAGAGCGATCTCGGGTTGGATTCGATCAAGACCGTGGAGTTGATGAACGCCATCCCGCCCCAACTGCCGGATCACCTGCGGGACCCTTTTAACTCGCTACTCGCCGCCGGGACATTGTTCCAGCTGCAAACCCTGGGAGAGTTGGTCTCGATGATCGGTGCCATGGAGAGCAGTGAAGCCGCCGCCACCGCGCCCGAGGCCGCCGCTGTCCGGCCTGACGACGGACTAGCTCGGATTTCCCACTCCACTCCTACTGCGGACGCCGATCCACTCGCTGTGGCGCACCGTCTTTGCGCAGCGCCCTCCGGCTGCGCGCAAAGTCCAGGGCAGCCCTCCTTGGCCGCCCGCTCGGCGGGCCGATCCTTGACCGGAGGATCGGCTCTCCCGCCTCGCCCCTCGCGCCGGCTCGACGTAGAGTCGGCTACGCCTTCGCCGCCGCTCGGTCCGTGCGGCGCGCCACAGCAGCGTCTCGACGCCCTCGCGACGAAGGGGGGCGAGAAATCCGAGCTAACGCGAAAAGTACGCGAGGTGGTCGCCGGAATTACGGGACACGATCCGTCCGAACTCGCGGACGACATGTTCCTGGAAAGCGACCTGGGGTTGGATTCAATCAAGACCGTGGAGCTCATGAATGCTCTGGGCACGGCATTGCCCGCGGAACTCCAGGATGCTTTCGGCGCCAAGCTCGCCTCCGGCGCGCTGTTCGGTATTCAGACTCTGGGCGAACTGGAGGCCCTGATTCGAGGTTCGGAACCGAACGCCCCGGTTCCGGCAGCCGTCGAATCGGACGATCCGTGCGCCGCAGGCGCGGTTTCGGATGTATCGGCCGATAAACCACAGGCCGCGGAACCGGCGGTGCGGCCGGTGGATATTCTGTTCTCCCAGTATCCGTTTTTGGTCTCCCATTGGGCAGTCTGCACGTGCAGCCTCAGTTCCAGAATCCGCCTGCAAGGTCCGTTTGACCCGGAAGCGGCGCGCCGCGCCTGGAACGCCTTGCTGGAGCGTCACCCGATGCTCAGGGCACGCTTCGTCATTCCGCCGGGGTGCCGTAGCCTGAAGGAATACCGCCTGGAAGTGCTGGACGGGGTGACCGCACCGACCGTCCTGGTGACCGATTTGCGCCACCTGGATGCTCCCGACCGCGAAGCTTTTCTGAACGACGAAACCCATCGTCTGCTGGACAAGGAGTGGCTGCTGGATCAATGGCCGGCGCATCAATTCAGCGCCTATCGCTTGGCGAACGATCTCCACGAGGTGATCTTCTCGAACCATCACGTATTCTCGGACGGTCTCAGCAATCAGCTGGTCATGCGCGAATTCGTCACTTTGTACGGTGCCGCAGCGACGGGACGTCCCGCGCCGCTGCCGCCCGGAACTTCCCTGGAGCGTTATCGGGAGACCGTGGAATGCATCAATGCCTGGCGGGATCCCGAGGCGGAAAAAACGCTAGAAGCGTTTCTCCGCGCCCAGGGCAAGGACCGTTTTTTCTGGAGTCCGGAAAAGAAGGGGCTGCCGAAGAATCCACGGGCCGCCAACCGGACCCACCACTTCAGTGCGGATGCCGCAACCACGGCGGCATTGCTCCGATCCGCCGGCAAATGGCGGCTGCCGGTGAACACCCTGTTGGTCGGCGCCTACTTGCGCGCTCTCAGGCGCTTCGATCCGAATCTGAAACAGGTGATCCTGAACATTCCCACCAGCGGACGCGTTTACCCCGGCACGGACGCCGGACACATGGTGGGTTGTTTCGCCCAGAATCTGGCCTTGACGCTACCGATGCCCGGAGAAGGCGAAGCTTTCGAGAACTATCTGCCGCAGGTACACGAGAGCATCGAGAGCGGCATCGCGGCGGGTTATGACCGGGCGCAAACGCGCCAAGCAGCCGTGGCGGCAATCGATCAACTTCGCCTCCAGGACGGTCGCGTCGGCGAGCCGCTGGCGACCCTGATCCGCTCCACGATCAAGTCGAACCTGTATCTGCCTTACATCGGTCAGACCCACATCGAGGAGGCGTGCGGGCCGCTACGTGTCGTCGAATATCACGCCGCGACCTCCACCAATCCCGGTACGCTGGACGTATTGGTGGAAGTCTTCCACGGCCGGTTCAATATGACCGCCAACTATGATGCGGACTACTTCGCTCGGGATTTGGTGGCCTCCATCGCCGAGGAATTCGTCCGCCAGATCGGCGCCGTGGCACAGGTCGCCGAGCGGCTCGCCGTACCCGCACCTTGCGCCGTCGCCAAGCTGGACGAGTTGACGGCGGCCCGATTGCTGCGAATCGCCGAGGAAGTCATGCATCGCGCGGTGGGGGCCGAGGCACTCGATTACGATCTGGAATCCGAGCTCGGCCTGGATTCGTTGGAGCGGATTCGCATCGTCGGCCGCCTGCAGCAACAGATGGGGCGGGTAGACACCCGCGCCCTGTTGGGATGCCGGCGGTTGCGGGAAATGGCGGCCCTGTTGCAGGGACCGGGTGCAGCCCATGGAAGCGGAACCGCCGCCGAAAACACCCTAGCTCCGCTGGCCCCGCTCTCGATTCCGCAACCTGCTGCGGAGGAGCTGCCTCCCATCCCGTATCTGCACGTGCAGGCTCAATGCCGCCGCAGCGCGGAAGCACTGGCGGTGCAAGCGGAGCACGAGGAACTGTCCTACGGCCGGCTTCATGCCGAATCGAACCGGCTGGCCCACTTCCTTCGAGTCCGCGGCGTGCGGCCCGGTATCGTGGTGGGATTGCTGCTGACCCGCTCGCCCAATTTCGCGACGGCGGTGATGGCGGTGCTCAAGGCCGGCGGCGCTTACGTCCCCCTCGATCCGGCCTATCCCGCCGCACGCATCGAATACATCGTGGGGCACGCCCGCGTCGACACCATCCTCACCGAGGAAGCCGTCCTGGAAGCCATGGGCGGAGCGGTAACCGCCGCCTTGCCGGCCCGCAACTTCCTGCTCATGGACTGCGATTACGCCGGCCTGCATCGTGCCGACTCCCGTAGCGGCGGCCATCGCGATTGGTTGGGGCGTGCGGCCTGGGCGAGCTATCCGGAACACGATCTCGAATGCCTGAACAGCCCGGACGATCTGATGGTGGTGCTCTATACCTCGGGTTCGACCGGCACTCCCAAAGGCGTGGCCCTGGCCCATCGCGGTTACATGAACCGTCTGGTCTGGCATCAAAAGCTGTTCCAGCTTCAGCCGGGCGAACGGGTCGCCCAGAGAACGTCCATTTGTTTCGACATTTCGGTGTGGGAACTCTTCTGGCCCCTGATGTACGGCGGAGTCGTGTGCCCGGTCGGCGCGGACGTGCTGCGCGATCCCTGGCGGCTGGCGGATTGGATCGAGACCCGGCGGATCGCCGCGATGCACTTCGTGCCTTCCCTGTTCGGCGAGTTCCTGATGGCCATCGAGGATAAACCGCTCCACTCTGAACACCTGCGATGGCTGATTTTCAGCGGCGAGGCGCTGCCAGTGGCTTATGTGCAGCGCTGGTTCGATCGCTGCGGCGACCGGGTGGGCCTGGCGAACCTGTACGGCCCGACCGAAGCGTCGATCGACGTGACGGCACATCTGATGCACTCCCGTCCGGGGGAAGGGACGCTTCGCATCCCGATCGGGCCGGCCATGCCGGAGGTCTACCTGCTGGTGCTGGACGAGAACATGCGCCCCGTACCGGAGGGCGGCGTGGGCGAACTCTGGATTGGCGGCGTGCAGTTGGCTCAGGGCTATCTCCACGATCCGGAGCGGACCCGCGAGAGTTTCCGTGACAATCCTTTCTCCGGCATACCCAGCCGCTGGCTATACCGTACCGGCGATCTGGTCTCGCGGTTGCCGGACGGCAGCTACGACTTCCACGGGCGCATCGACAGTCAAATCAAGATTCGCGGTTTCCGGGTGGAGCTGGGCGAGATCGAAACCGCTCTCGGAGCTCTGCCGGGTATACGCGAAGCTGCGGCGCTCGCCGTCGACACACCCGACGGGCACAAGAGGCTGGTGGCCTGGCTGGTCGGCCGCGAAATTCCGTTGAAAGAACTACGCTCCGCCCTGGCGAAACAACTTCCCGAGTACATGCTGCCTCACGAGGTTCGTCAGGCCGACGCTTTGCCGAAAAATCACAACGGCAAACTGGACCGCAAGGTTCTCAAACAGTGGACGGAAACCGGCAACGCGCCCCCCGGCAAGGCGGTGCCCGGCGCGCCGGAGGCGAAGCTGCCGTTCGCCGATCCGACGGCCGGTTTGCCCCTGGGGCCGGCTCAATTGTGGATCACCCACTTCTTCCAGCCTCCTTACCAATGGGCCGGCTACACCCGATTCCGCTATTTGCAGCCGCTGGATGTCGACGTTTTCCGCAAGGCCATCGACGTCCTTGCCCGGCGCCATCCCGTGTTGCGTTCCCTGTTTTACCAGGAGCACGGCGAATGGCGGCAGACCGTGGCCCCGCCCGAGGCGGAATTCAGCCTCGATTTCTACGACGGCTCCCACCTCACGGCCGAACAGCGCAGCGCGGAAATCCGGCGGCTGGTGAAGGAAATCACGGATGAACTGCGTATCGACCGGTTTCCGCTGTGGCGGGTGCTCGTCATCAAAGAGCATCAGAACGCATACGATCTGACTATCGTGGGTCACCACATGATCAGCGATCTGGTCAGCAACAGCATACTGTTCCGAGAGCTTTGGCAGATTTACGGGCAGTTGCTGGTCGATCAGACGCCGGAACTCCCCGCTCTGCCGCCGTCGTATTTCGATTTCGTGCAGTGGTTGGCCCAACCGGCGCAGCAGGAGGCGCAGCGCCGTTATGCGGAGTATTGGCGTACTCGTTTTCCGAGCCGGGAGTACGCGTTCCAGGTGCCGGTCGACCATCATCTCGGCGCGAATGACGAGGCCTCTTCCGCCAGCGAGCGTTTTCTACTCAGCCATTCGGACTTTCATTCGCTGAACGAGGCGCGCAAGCATCTGCAGGGTCAGCTCTATCATCTCCTGCTGGCGGCGGCGTACCGGCTCATGTCCGAATGGACCGGGCAGTCTTGGGTGGTTCTCAGCCATCGCTCGCACGGACGCGATCTGGGTAACGGCCTGACCTTGTACGAAAGCGTGGGCAATTACGCCGTCAATTTCCCGGTTGCCGTGGATCTGGTCTCCGGGGAAAGCTGGAGTGAATTGATCGGCCGGATTGCCCGCGGTCTTTCCGAAGTACCGTTGAACGGCGTCAGTTTCGACGTGGTAGGTCGCCAGCTGCCCGCGCACATCTATCCGGACAATAATTTGACCCCGGTGCGCGTCAACTATTTGGGAAACCGGAGCTTACCGAAATCCAACATCTTCGAGTTCGTCGATACGGATTGGGATCAGCGCTACTCGCCCCCGAGCCAGCAGCGCATCTCCCTCATCGAGATCTTCCTCTCCATGGTCGAAGGCGAACTCCACGTCGAGATCAATTATTCCCAGAACTTTTTCAAGGGGGAGACCATCAAGCGCCTCGGCCTGCGCTACCTGGAGTTGCTGGCCGACCTGAGCGAAAACGCGAATTCGCCGACGGGGCTTCGCCTCGCGAGTTTGCCGGCGGTGATGACGGGCGAGCCTCCCGCCTTGATACCGCTGAAAACGCCCCGGCTGGAAGAAATTCCGCTGTCGGCACGCTCCGGCAGCTGGGCAGGCAAAGTGGCGCTGGTTACCGGTGCGAGCCGCGGTATCGGCCGCGCGATCGCCCTGAAACTCGCCGGTCAGGGCGTTGCGGTGGCGCTTTCCGCCCGCGATCGGGCGGGGCTTGAAGCCGTTGCCCGGGAAATCGCCGGCAGTGGCGGCACCGCTGTGGTAATTCCGGCGGATGTACGGAACCTCGCGGAGGTGCAACATTTGGTGAGCGAAGTCCTCCGCCGCTTCGGTCATCTGGACGTGCTGGTCAACAATGCCGGAATCACCGGAATGTCCGCCTTGGCGACCTCCTCGCCGGATGAGTGGAAGCGCATCGTCGAGGTCAATCTGTTCGGCGTCTATCATCTGTGTCGGAGCGTGGCGCCGCACATGATCGAGCGGCGCAGGGGGAAAATCGTGAATCTGGGTTCCGATTCCAGCCACATCGGCTACCCCCTGTTCAGCGCCTATGCCGCCTCCAAGCATGCGGTTCTGGGCCTTACCAAGTCGCTGAGCGAGGAACTGAAGCCGCACAATGTGCAGATCAACGCGGTTTGCCCGGCGTTCGTGGACACCGACATGACGCCGCCGGGATACCGGGCGCGATCGATCCCGGTCGACGCGGTTGCGGACGCGGTGGCCTTCCTGGCGTCGTCGGAGGCCGACTGGATAACCGGCCAGCACCTGTGCGTCTACGGCCGTCAAGACATGTACTGGTTCGGCTCGGAAAAAATGGCCGCCCTGGAGACGATATCGGGAGCCCGGAAACCGGACAACCTGACCACGGAGCGTCGGCATGCCTAGCCCGCATTTCTTATCCCCCTTCGTCGCGAGGGCGCCCAGACGCCGGTGGGGCGCGCCGCACGGACCGAGCGACGGTGTCGTGGTAGGTCGGCAATCCTTTGCCGACGAGCGTGTGTCGGGAAAGGATTCCCGACCTACGATACGACGTCGAGCCGGCGCGAAGGGCGAGGCGGAGCTTGTAGGATGCGCTGAGGCACGAAGCGCCCTTCGACTAGGCTCAGGACAGGCATCAATCGCGAACGATGCGGTTCATGCCGGACAGTCCCGGTCCGGCACCCTTCGGGCGGCTTCGCCGTGCAACTCGGCCTCGCCACGCTACGCTGTCCCGCTTCGCTCGCGAGTCCGGGGCAGCCCGTCCCTGGCCTGCCCGCTCGTCGCGTTGCGTCTCGCCCTGCCGATTTGTCACTTCGTTCAGCACATCCTACGTCATACTCATCGCGATTGGACAGAGGTGAGAAATGGGGGCTAAATCCTGCCCCCCGACGCCCGAGCATCCGCTGGCGGGCGTCGCTCTGGGTACGCTGTATGCGCTGGGCGGGCTGTTGGGGATATCGCTTGGAATCCTCAACCCCATCGTTGCCATCTTCATGGAAGAGCGCCACGTCGACGGCGTGCTGATAGGCGCCAACGCATCGCTGTTGTTTCTCTGCGTTGCGCTGGCTGCGCCTTTCGCGGGTCGGGCGCTGCGGCGGATCGGTCTGCGCCGCGTCGTGGCCGTGGGCCTGCTGGCATACGCGACTGCGGCCGTTTCGTTCCCTTGGCAATCGGACATCGGATTGTGGTTCGCCTTAAGGGGCTTGATGGGCTTGGGCATGGCCTGCGCGATGATCGGCACTCAAACCGCCTTGTCCTGCTTTGCCGGCGAGGAGCGCCGCGCCGTTGCCAACGGCGTTTACGGTCTATGCTTCGGGATAGGGCTGGCGGTCGGGCCGGTCGTGGGTTCGTACCTATACGGGCTGGCCCATCATCTGCCTTTTACTGTCGCCACCGTGCTCCTGGTTCAAGCTGCGGTTCTGGTGGCTATCGGCTTGCCCGGAGCGCGCGCCGAACCGGAACGCGCTAGCGGCCGACTTCTGCTGCGGGCGGGAATTCCGGTGCAGGCCGTATTGGCCTATGGTTTTGCGGAAGCCACGCTGCTGACCCTCTATCCTGCCGTTCTCGTGCGCCAGGGTTTCACCGCCATGGCTACCGCCCATCACCTGGCGGCTTTCGTGCTGGGGGGATTGCTGGGCACTTTGCCGGTCAGCCACCTGGGGGATCGGCTGGGTTATCGCCGTGTACTGTTCGGTTGCGGCATGGGAGGCATCGTCGCCTTGGCGGTGCTGATGCGGGTCGACTCGGTTAGCGCCCTCATCGGCGATGTCTGGGTACGCCTGGGGCAGGAGGGCCAACCGATCAGCGCCGAATACGTCGCCGGAGGCGCGGCCTTCGCGACCGGACTGACATTGGGGCCAGTGTTCGCTCTGGCCCTGGCGCTTCTGGCCAGGATCCTGCCCCGCGCCGATTTGCCCGGCGGCACCGCTCTGTTCACCGCGGCCTTCGCCGTCGGATCGGCCGGAGGCCCGTGGTTGTCGGCATGGATCATGCGGCATGAGGGCGGCCAGCACCTTTTTACGCCGTCCATGGCCCTGTTCGGGATGCTCGTGTTCAGCCAGGCCGTGAGCTGGTTGTGGCGCTGGCTCAGGAGTTTCGCGAGCGACTATGCCATCGATACCCGTTGAACCGATACGACGACCTGAGGGTTTGTTCCCCGGAGAGTTATTCGTCGTCGCCTGGACCGAACAGCTCTCGGACCCGTCCGAATTGTTCGAAGAAGAACGGATGCTGGTCGATGGGGCCATAGCGAAACGCCGGAAGGAATTCGCCACCGGGCGCGTTCTGGCGCGGAAGGCGGTTCGACATCTCGGGGTCGAGCCGGCGCCGATTCTTCGGGATGAATCCGGCGCGCCGATCTGGGGACGGGATATCGTCGGCAGCATCAGCCATACGGAAGGCATGGTAGCGGCCGTGGCCACTCGGCTTCGGTTCGCTCGCGGAGTAGGGGTGGATGTGGAATGCCGGCAAAACCCGTTCCCCTGGCGTGCCATCGATTCCATCGCCTTGCCGGAAGAGCGCGCCTGGTTGGACTCGCTGCCGGACGGTTGTCGCGAGTTGGCCGCCTATGTCCTGTTTTCGGCCAAGGAAAGCGCCATCAAGTGCCTGTATACGGCCGCCGGTTCCTTGGCCCGGTTTAACGATCTGGCGGTGCGTATGGACTTCTCGAGCGGCGTTTTCGTGGTCGATCCGACTTATGGCTCCGCGCTGAACGAAGTGCGACTGGTCGGCCGTTTGGGTTGGAACGACACTCACATATTCACCGGGGTGTGGTGGCCGGCGCCAGACTACAATTCATGAAAGAAAGAGTTCGGTAACGCCGATGAAAAGGAAACGAAGCATGATCCGCCCCGACCCGATATTGCAGAGCCGTCGGCGATTTCTCCGCCAGACCGGCGCTCTCGCGGTCGGAGCAGCCACGTTTCCCGCATTGTTCAGGGCAGCCCCTGCGGTTGCAAGCGCCTCACCGTACGTCGCATGGGAGCAAACCGCAAAGGGAGATCTGACCGATTTGGAATACGTGGCGCTGTGCGGCACGTTGGCCGCGAATGCCCACAACACCCAACCCTGGGCCTTCAACCTGCTGGGCAATCGGATTGTTCTCTACGCCGATCTGGCGCGCCATCTCGGCCAGGCCGATCCCCGCCGCCGGCTCATGTTGATGGGCTTGGGCTGTGCCACGGAGAACATGGTCGTCGCGGCGGCTCAACTCGGTTATGCGGCGACCGTGTCCGATGCGGAGGCCGATGCGTTTCTGCAAAACGGGGGCCGCTGTGCGTCGCTCGAACTGGCGCGGCGCTCTGACTCAAATACCCATCCCTGGTTTCCGGCCATATTCCGCCGCCAAACCACCCGCGCCGAGTTCGAGCCATTGCCGATTTCCCGGAACGAGTTCACGGAAAGCCTCAATGAGTATGGCGAACTTCCCGGCACCTACCTCGCTTGGTACGGTGCCGCCCGCGAACGGGAAGCCATCGTTCGGATCGCCGCCGATGCCGTGGCCGAGTTCGTGGCGAACGATGCGGCGTACCGAGATTCAATGTCGTGGTTCCGCCGTTCCAGACGGGAATGGGAAGCGAGCCGCGACGGGATTTCCATCTTCACCAGCGATGCCCCGTGGTTCGTGAAGGAGTGGGTGGAGTTCCTGTCCACCCCCGAGGATTTGGTGTCGTCCGAGTTCCGCCAAGGCGAGATCGATGTAGTGAAGCGGCTCGCCGAAGCCACGCCGCTTTGGAGCGTGGTCTGGAGCGAGCGGGATACGCCGGACGCCTGGTTTCAGGGCGGACGGCTGATAGAGCGGATTTACCTGGCGGCCGTTGCGCAGGGACTTGCAGTTCATCCTTTGGCGTACCCCACCGAATCGCCCGTAGGGTCGTCCGGTTTGGCGAAATCCCTCGGTCTTCCTTCAGGGGCGGTGCCGCTAATGCTGTTGCGCGTCGGCCTGGCTAGGCCTTTGGAGCGTTCCGTGCGCCGGTCACTTCAATCGGTACTTCGTTGATCAATGGTCTCAAAAGCAGGCGGTGTCATGCTAGATAAGATTCTTTCTCTCCGGAACTCTCCGATCCATACCCGTCATTTCATCAGCCGCATCCGGGAATTGCTCGACTCGGGATTGGACTCGGCAATCCATGAGCCGATGCGGACGCAGCACACGTTATTTCCTACCGCGGAGATTGACGTCGCCTTGCCCAAAGTGGGACGTGACATGATCAGCCAAGTAATTCCCCACCGCGGCGAAATGCTGTTGCTGGACTACATCGCCTGGGTCGACGACGCCTTCCGTCGCGGCCTTGCGGTCAAAAAAGTCAGGGAAGACGAGTTTTGGGTGGCCGGCCACTTCCCCGGGCATCCCATTATGCCCGGCGCGCTCATGCTCGAAGCCGGCGCGCAACTGGCCTTGTACTTGTCCAATCGGCGGTTGGCGGAACCTGCCGTTGGGCTGTTTCTGCGTATCGAGAACGCACGCTTCCGAAGCTCCGCCGCCCCCGGCGACCAATTGCTCATACTGTGCGAAAACGTCGATCAAGCCCGCAATATCTTCTATTACGACGTGCAGGGATTGATCGAGGATCGTATCGTCTTCGAGAGCCGAATCGTCGGCATGCTGTCCAAAGTGAAAAAGAAGTAAGCGCCTGTCGTTCAGAAGCTCCTGATCGGATGATGGCTTCCGTCCGGATTCCGCATCGGCTGCTGCGCCCTCGTATAGGTTGAACGGAGAGAGCGCAATCCGGCCCACCTTGACTAAACCCGCTTGGGCAACCCGCCAAACTTCACCTAACGAACGCTCCTCGGGAGCCGCGTATCCGCACGCCAGCGCCGGAAGGCGTCGGCATGATCAGGGCCGCTGTAGCGCTCTCGGAAACTCCGAAAACCCGCTCAACTGTCACGAGACCTAAACCGTTCAGTCACATTGATGGCACAAATGGCGTGTACGGTCTGTACTGGGCCGAATGGGCTCAACCCACCTTCACTAAACCAGAACAACAGGAGTGATAGATGCGTCCACGATTGATCATGATTGCCTGTGCGGCAATGACGGCAGTATTTCCCGGTCTCTTCGCCACCGCGTCGGCGTCCGATAATAGCCAAAGCGTGCAGTTGGGGCCTCGGCCGTTTTTCCTGGTTAACGATATGGAAGACGGCGAACTCAAAAACGAGCTTCGGAGATGTGCGAAAGGTCCCTTCAAAAAGACCGATTTCTCGATCGGTCACCGCGGCGCCGCTCTGCAATTTCCCGAACACACCAAGGAATCCTACGAAGCCGCGGCCCGCATGGGCGCCGGCATTCTGGAATGCGACGTGACCTTCACCAAGGATAAGGAATTGGTGTGTCGTCATGCGCAGAACGATCTTCACACGACTACGAATATCCTTGCCATCCCCGAGCTGGCCGCCAAGTGCACGAAGCCGTTCTCGCCGGCCACCTTCGATGCCAGCGGCAATCTCCTCACGCGCGCCACGGCGGAATGCCGCACCAGCGACATCACCCTGGCCGAGTTCAAAACCCTTCGCGGCAAGATGGATGCGTCAAACCCCCGCGCTAGAACCGTGGAGGAATATCTCGGCGGTACGGCGAATTTCCGCACGGACCTCTATGCCGGACCGACCAGCGGCACCCTGCTTACGCACAAGGAAAGCATCGAGCTTTTCAAGAAACTGGGCGTGAAGATGACTCCCGAACTGAAGAGCCCTAGCGTGGCCATGCCTTTCGACGGCTTTTCCCAGGAGGATTTCGCCCAGAAAATGATCGACGAGTATAAGGAAGCGCGCGTTTCCCCGAAAAAGGTCTTCCCTCAGTCTTTCAACATCGACGACGTGCTCTATTGGGTCCGCTACGAACCCGCCTTCGGCAAGCAGGCCGTGTATCTTGACGATGCCGAAACGGTCGCCGATCTGCCCGATGCTGCCACCTTGGCAAGCTATAAGACCATGGGCATCAATATCGTGGCGCCGCCGACGTTTGCTTTGTTGGACCTGGACGCCGGCGGCAACATCGTGCCCTCGGAATACGCCAGGAACGCCAAGGCCGCGGACCTGGATATCATCACCTGGACACTGGAGCGCTCCGGAATTCTCGCCGACGGTAATAATGGGTTCTATTTTCAGACCATCGATTCCGCCATCAAACGCGAGGGCGACGTAATGAAAGTGCTCGACGTGCTGGCGAAGGATGTGGGTATTCGTGGCGTCTTCGCCGACTGGGCCGCGACGGTGACCTATTACGCCAACTGCAAGGGATTGTAAGGGGCGCTGTAAACCCGATCACCGAGCGAGCGGGAGCGAGAAATCGAAGCCTCCGGCGGGGTTTTGTTGCGTGAGGTCCCAAGCCTGCATAGTTCATGAAAGGAGGGTGGGCGGAATCGAAAAGCCCTTAAAATTCAACTGCTGACATTGAATTTTTGAGGAGATTCCGCCGTGATCCATGGTACCGGACAACGTGAACTGTTCGCGCACGTGGCGCGCCGCCGGATCGGCTCATCCCGGACTTCGACGCCGCCGATGATCTCGCGGCTCCCTGGCGCCAAGCAGCACAAACCCACTTTGCCGCCACCGAGGACAAACAACGGGTGTCGGCTAGCTCTTGTTGGAAGCCCTGCGCCGGAGGGGGCTCGCCGGCGCCGAACTGGCTCGCGCGCAGTGTTCGAGCCCGAGGGTGAAGTTCCTCAAGAGTTGTCGCGGACTTTTAGCGACGCTGCGTCATGAGGATGATAATTGCAGCACTGGCCTCGGCCGTTCCGGCTGGCGGTCGGCTCGAGGAACCGGACCGGGATAAGCGCCGGCCCGGTTGTGACGTTCGGCCGCGCCGTCTGCTTCCGCAGTCAGCGAAGCAGATTTGCACCGAATCCTCGCCCATTCACCAAATGGGCTTGCCATGCGAGGCTCACGCAGCCAATTTGCTGGAACGGCGAGAGATGACGCTCATGCCGGCCAAGGCACTAGCGAGCAGCCAGAAGGCCGCTGGAACCGGTACCGCCGTCAGCGTGAGCGATCCATCCGCCTGGTAGAGAATGCTCGTCGATGTAACCGGTATGCCGCCGACGGAAGAGATGGCGGGAGGTGCGGTGGGGTTTCTGACGAACAGGGAGAACAACGACTGGCCGCCGCCGATGGTATCGGGATCGTATACCGCCGAATCATAGAAACTGGTGTTTCCGACGAAGGTAAATTCGCTCGAGGTTACGCCAAGACCGGAAGGAAACTGGGTGCTTACCGTGACGACCCCGGTTCCGCCCGTCACCGATCCCTTAAGAATATTGGTGCCGTCCGTGATGCCCGTGTCACCGGTTACGTCGCGATTGACGGCGCTGTCGAAAAACAGGTCCAGCGAGCCACTCAACACCTGGAAGTTGATGGTCCACAGCCCGTTGCCCAGATTCTGCGCGTTCGTGACTTGTGTTTGGAAAGCCGACTGGGTGGTCAACTCGTAAGAGACGTTCAGTTTGGGGTTGCTCACCGTGGAGGTGCCCAACTGATGGTTGGTGACGTAAGACTGGTACACGCCTGAATAGATGTCTCCCACCGTAATTTGGGAGGGATTGGCGATCGTGTCCGGTACGAGCAATGCCAGACCGCCGTCGCCCGCCGCGAAGTCGTAAGTATCGAAGGGACCGACCGCTTCGCCGGCCGAACCGCCCACGACGGTGTAGTCCGCGGTACCCACCCAGTTCGGCAAGGTTGCCGCACCGGCAGTACTTGAGAATCCGACGCCCGTCAAAGCGAGCGCCGAAATGATCTTACTTGGTTTCATCCGAATTACCTTTTCACTGTGTTGACGTTGAACTCACAGTGATGTCCGTGATTCTGCCCACAGGTGGTGAGCGGTGCCACGGTCCTCCCCATCACTCGGGAGGCGGCCCGGCGATCTCGACAAACGCGAGACCCGTGGCTTTCCGGCCCCGCCTCACGGCGGGTGTGGCTCTTCGGCAAACACGTTCAGCTGGTCCTACAGCTTGACGTGACCGGTAACCGACCTAAGCCTCCTTGCTCATTTTTTCGAAATACCCGGTCAAATTAAGCCGAGACTGTTACACGTCAGTTAATGATTGGTTAAATCTATGTAATCAATTTATGACAAATGACTCGTCGGAGACCGATTAGGTGGATTCTGTCCAGTCTCCCTCTCCATGAGCCAGTGAGCCAGGCTCAAAAAAGTGGACACCATCAATCGCGTAAATCCGGTGATTGGTGGTGGAACGAGATGGCGAAATTACCGAGACAGCCGTTCAAGGCCGAGCTTCGTGCGCAGGTGATGAGATGAGCCAGCGAGGGGAAACCATTCGTGCTGGAAGCGGCGCGGCGGCAGCGGATGGCGATAGACCGAAGGCACTCTGCCGATACGCCAGGTCGAATCGGCGGATCAGGTCCCGCTTGGTCCCCGGCCTTGGTTCGGAGCCTGATCACGTTTCCGCCAGCCGTACCGGCCCACGTCCACACGAAGAGCCGAGCGAATTGGGACGGGTTAGCTTTGGCAACGGCTGGGATCAAAGCCTATCTTCGTAGACTTAGAGCGTTTTCATCTCGCTCGTACGGCAAAACAGGCTTGGCGGACGTCGTTGGCGCCTTCGGCTCGGGTGAATGGATTCAAGCATTCGTAGGTCGGCAATCCTTTGCCGACAAACCCGTCGGCCCAACGGCTATCTTCGTAGACTGAGTGCGCCGATCGTACAACTTTTTCGGCATGCACTCCGCACCACCAGCCCCGAGATCCCGCTGGCGAACAGCCAAAAGGCGGCCGGTACGGGAACCGCGCTGGACTGAATGCTCAAGGACAGACCGGCATTGGCGGCGAGCGGCCCCGAGAGGCTGAAGAACAATCCTTGATTGGGTTCGGACGGATTGCCCAACACGCCCAAATCAATATTTCCGGCGTACAACGCCTGGAAATTGAGCGTCGCCAGAGTCAGTGTCTGATTAGCCGGAAGATTGGGGATGCCGGGGAAGGCCGATCCCGCCAAATCCAGTCCGAGCAGGCCGCTGTCATCGCTGAAGGACGGCGAATACGTGACGCCGGTGAACTGAGCGGCGGTACCGTTCAGCACCGTGTCGAATCCGAACGCCAGCAATTCATCGGAAGCGTCCAACCCATCGAAGGGCTGAGTCAACGTTAAATCGATACTGAAGCTGTCGCCAACCAGCACGGGGGCATTCCCGACCAAATTGAGCGACACCACGGCCGAGTGGGAAGGGGCCACGGGCAATAGCCCCAGAATGGCAATTGCGAGGCGGGCTTTAAAAATCAACATCGTTTATCTCCAGTTAGGGGGAAAAGGCCGCCTCGTTGCAAGGAGGCGGCCGATCGCTGTTTAAAGGCCTGCCTTGACACGATAGGCAGCGTAGTGGCCATACCAGCGCTGGTAGTCGGCATAGGTCACGCAGCCGACGCCGTCGTAGTTAGCCTCCGCCAAGTAGCCGGATTGGCCCGAACACTTGCCCAAGGCGGAGCGGAAGCGGTTCTGGTCCGCTACGTCGACGTCGCCGTCCTTGTCGAGATCGCCCGGCACCAGCACTTCCACCACGACCGGATCGTGGTCCGACGAACGATACGGATCGGCACTGTAGAAGCTGGTGACCTGATCCGGCGTCTTGAAGTCGGTGTTGTAGTCGAGCGCGATCGGCTCGTCCGCGTTGATGTGCCATTCCGCGACGCCCTTGACCTGATAAGTGAGCGTCAAACTGGACAGGGCATGATCCAGATAGCCTGCTTCGCCGTCGAATACGTAGGAATATGCGTCCTCGCCAAGGAAAGCCGCGACCTGATTGGTAAAGCCGTTCTGTTCCAGGGTCCGGATGGGATCTTCCTTGGCGTAGGCATTCAGATCGCCGATGACCAGGACATCGGTGTTGCCGCTCCCGGTGGGATCCGCCGCCAGCCAGTCGGCCAGGGCCTGGGCAGCCCTGGTCCGGGTCAGGTTGCAGTTTCCCTGCTCGTCGCCCACGTCCGGGTCTCCCACGTCGGTGCAAGCCGAGCCTTTGGACTTCAAGTGATTCACGACCACCGTCAGCTTCTTGTTGGACAGCTTGTCCAGGAAGGTCTGGGCCAGCGCGGGCCGATTCTTGGTGTCGATGAAATCGGGATCGACCGAGGAGTCCAGAATCGCGAACGACCCGACCGGGCTCACTTTCGCCGGCTTGTAGATCAGCGCCACGCGGATCTCGTCGGTGCCGACGATGCCGGTGTCGATGAAGGCGTACTGAGCGGACCCGGCATAGACGTTGAGGCTGTCCACCAGATCCCGGATCGCCGGATAAGCATCGTCGTCGTTCTCGATTTCCATGAGGCCGATCACGTCGGCGTTCAGGCCGTGGATGGCGGGGACGATCTTGTCTTTCTGGCGGGTGAACTCGGCCGGGTTCTCGGCGCCGCGGGCCGTCGGGAATCCGCCGCCGAAGCCGTCGCCGTTGAAGTAGTTCAGCACGTTGAAACTGGCAATGCGGAGCGATCCGATGCCGGGCAACGCGGGCGGAACCGCGGGGCGCGGATTGTCCGCCACGAACAGGGGTTCCGCCGTGGGCAACAGGCGGAAAGCACCGAAGGCGTAGCTCATCACCCCGGTCGCGCCGGTCAGCGTGTCGCCGCTCCGTAGCGTGTTGCCGGCGCTCAAGCCGGGAGCCGGGAAAATCACCGGGTCGGGATTCTGGACGTTGGAGCCGTCATCCACGAACAACCGATTCAGGTCGTTGGCCGCCGCCACCGCATTCGCCGCCGCGCCAGGCAAAGCGACGTGCGTCGGATTCCGAAGGCGACCGTCCGAGGACACCACGATCTGGCCGAAGCGGCCCAGCTGGAAGTTTTCGGTGACGGTCAAGCTCTGGGGCAAGTTGATCAGCATGCCTTCGTAGCGCTCCCGGTCGGTGGCCGATCCGTCGAAGGGCAGGGTTACGGGCGTCGCCGCCGGCAGCGGGTTTCCGCTGGCGAGTACGGTTACCGAGGAGGCGTTCAGCGTCGTCAGGCCGTTGGTTTCGGTCACGGTTCCGGTCACCCGCACCCAATCGCCCGGATCGACGGCGATAGTGGAGTTGACGAACAAGCCTTCGGACGAAGCGGGATCGGCATCGTAATCCGCCGGCTCCTCCTGAACGAAGAAGCCGCTCAACTCGGTCGCGCCCTGGAAGTCGCCCACAACAACGGCCTCCACCGTCACGGCCGCACCTACGACGGGACTGGACAGGCCGGTGCCCTGCACCGTACTGATCAGGCTGACGGAGGATGGCGGGGGCGGAGCGGAAGCGAAAGACTGCCCGGCATTGAGCGCACCGAAGGTGTTACCGGAAGAAGCTACCCAAGTGAAGTCCTCGTAGAAAATGCCGTTTCCGGTAAGCTGCAAGGATCCGCCGACCGGTGTGGAACTGCTTTCGCTGACGCCGATATCGGTGCTGGTGAGGCCGTTGGCAAGCCCGTTGGTGGCGGTGAACATGCCCTCGTAACTCAGAAACTGAACGATTTGATTGGACGCATCCACCAGGGCGATGCCGTCCGGGGCGCCGTTCTGCAATCCGTCCTGGTTGTAAGCGATCGTGATCACGCCGTAGCCGGTACCGCCCAGGTCCGGAATCGTCCCGGAAAGGGTTTCGGACGTGGTCGCGGCGGGCGTGGCGTACGTGCCGCCGCCGTTGCCGTTGTAGCGGACGATTTTCCAGCCGCTCAGATTGGTGCCGGCCGGCCCCGCGATCTCGATGGCTTCGCCAGCGTCCGTCCCGGCGTTGTCGTAGTGGATTTCATTGATGAAAACCGGCGTCGCGGCGTACGCGGCAGGGCCCAGCGCCGCAAGCACCGCGCCGGTCAATACCTTGCGCATCATGTTGTTGTCCTTTTGGAATTTTGTTTCGGAGAAATCGATCACGGGGGCTTTCAACGGAAAATCTGCCGGTCCCGTAGAGCGAAGACACGGTAACGGCCGTTTGTGACCGCCGTTTGAAGGTCACGTGACAGTTTCCGAAACGGAAGCCCGTTCGGAGATTGGTTCAGGACAGGCCTGTCGAAGGACTTAATCAGAGATTCCTTATGGAATAATCCGTTTCGTCACGAGGCGACCAAGCCAGAGCATCGCGCCCATGACCACCATGCCCCATTGGGGTAGCGTGGGAATATCGCCGTCGTTGCCGGATTCAGGCGGGAAAGCGTCATTGACCGTGGTCGACGCGCCGGCGCTGTTGTTTGCGGAATTCGGATCGGCTGTCGGACTGCTCAGGCTGACGGAATTGACCAGGCTGCCGGCGGCGACGGGCTGAACGTTGATGAAAGCGGTGCCGGCTCCGCCATTCGTCAATGGACCCAGATCGCAGCTTACGACCCCAGTGCTGTGCGTACAGTTGGCCGAGGCGGATAGAAAAACCGCACCCGAGGGAAGCGCGTCAGTCACCGTGACGCCTTGAGCATCCGCGGGACCCGAGTTGATGACGGTGATCTGATAAGCGAGCTGATTACCCACAGCGACCGGGTCGGGACTATCGTTCACGGTGACCGCAAGATCGGCGGCGGCAGTCACCGTGGTGTCGGCCGAGGCCGCATCATTGGCCGGATTCCCGTCCGGCGTGGCGGAAGCGGCTTGGATAGTATTCTGAATGGAACCCGCGGCATCGGCCCGCACGCTGATCGTTGCGTTGGCGGAACCGCCGGACGGGATGTCGCCGAGGTTGCAGGTGACCGTACCTGCCAGGTGGGAACAGCCGGGAGACGCCGAGAGGAAACTCGCGCCGGCCGGAAGTGTGTCGGTCAGGCTCGTTCCGGCCGCCACAGCGGGACCTTGGTTGGTCACGGTGGCGGAATAAACCAGTTCGCCCCCTTGAAGAACGGGATCCGGATTGTCGGACAAGATGACCGAGAGATCCGCGGCGTTCTCGATGAAATTCCAGTGGAGGACGATGGTGCCATAGGCGCCGTTTTTGCCGTCCACGGCGATCTGGTAGGTCGTTCCGGGCTGCACGGCCAAACCGACCTGGCTCTGAGGCCCGCCGCTGTCGTCGCTGGAAGCTTTTGCCGCCAAGCCGTTGACCGCCGTTCCGGTGTAGACGGCCAGCAGGGTATCGACGGCGCTGCCCGAGGTATCCAGCGCCAGTTGGCCCGAGCCGGGCGAGGTCCATGTCCACCAGACGGATTTTCCGCCGGCGTTCCCGGCGTGATTGGGCTCCCCGGCCTCCTTGCTCGCGAACTCGTTCGAGCCGTTGGTTTGCCCCGAAGCGCCGCTCAGCGCGATGCGGTTCGCGAAGCGGTCGTTGGCGGGGGCCGGAAAAAGGCCCGTGAAGTCTATGCGTGGCTTGGTGATGGGAGCCGCAGGCCGGGTGTCGGTGACCGCGATGCCGTTCCCGGTCAGGCGGGCGACGGTCTGATCCAGCGTCTCCGAAGGGAATGCCGCACGCAGCACGGCCACCGCGCCCGCAGCATGAGGCGTGGCCTGCGATGTTCCGCCGGCGATCCAGCCGGCGGCGCTGATCATTGCGCCCGGCGCCAGCAAGGTCAGAAAAGACGCCGTATTGGAGAAGCAGGTCACCTTGTCCGCTTCGGTAGTCGCGTCGGTGCAGACGGACCAGGCTTTTTGGCCCTGGTTCGCGTCGTACACCGCGCCCACCGAGACCGCCTCGGGCGTGCACGCCGGCATGGGCAGCCCGTCCAGGTATGCCTCGTTGCCGGCGGCCGCCACGGTGAGAATGCCGGCGCCCCGGGCATTGGCGATGGGCGTCCGGAACGGATTGCCGTTCGCTCCGGAGAGCTGGCTGCACGGACTGGTGAACTTCGTGTCGGCGCCCAGGCTCATGTTGATGGCGACGATATTGTAGGCCGACCGGTTCGCGATGGCCCAGTCGATTCCAGCGATGACGTCGCTGCCGAAGGCGGTTGAGCCGGTAAATACGTCCAGGGCCGCAATTTTCGCTCCGGGCGCAACGCCCAGCGCGATCCCCGCCACGTTGCTGCCGTGGCCGTTGTCGTCTCGGTTATTATCGTCGGCCGCGATATCCACTGCCGCCACCACCTTGCAGCCTGAAGGAGCGCCCGGTGCCGTGCAGGAGCCGAAAGCGGAATGGGTGTTATCGACGCCCGTATCGAGCACGGCGACGGTGGTATTCGCACCGTTTCGACCGGAGCCCATGGGTATCGATTGATGGATCAGGGGCAGACTCTCGTTCAGCTTGTGGTGGAGTACGAGGTCGGGATAGACCGCTTTGACTTCGGGACGCGACAACAATGCTCGCAAGGCCCCCGCCGTCCGAAACCGCAGGAATGCCATGGGCAGATGCTCATAATCCCGCAGCAACTCGCGCTCCGCAGCGCCGGGCGCCGCCAAGGCCCGTTGCTTCAGAGTACGGTAACGGCCCGATTTGAAGGCCAGGATAGACGCGTCGTCGTAGCCTAGCCCCTTTTGGGCGCGAAGATCGGCTGCTTCCTTCTCGATGGCGGTATCGTCGAACAACACGATCAGATCCTGCGGCGCTCCCGCCTCCAGCCGAGCGAGGACATCGGGCGGGGCTTTCGACTCGCTGGCGGATTGCGACACCGGGAGTGCGGCAGCCCCCATGATCGGTTGCATGCTCAGCCAGGCGATCAATACGACAGCCCAATAGGTTCCGATGTTTCTCGGCGTCTGTGCTTGGTTAGGAAATCGAGATTTCATGCCCACGTCCGTTTTGGTTTACACGCAGTGCCAAAACCTTAACGTCCTAAGGTAAAAACTTGATGAAACGCTCCCTCACCCGTAGGCGAAACCGTAATATCGTTTGGCTTGCGACCAGCGTCAGCATTCCGATGGCGAGGGACAGGGCCGATCTCCCGCCGCCGTTCATGAAGTGCATCCAGGCGACTATGGGCGAGTGCGGCAACTCGTTGGGGGCCAACTGAAACAGCAGCAGATCCCAGGCGCTTCCCGCCAGTATCAACGGAATATCCAGCGCCTCGATCGCCGCCCATCCGGGCAGCGCCAGGATGGGGACGGCGAGCCTACCGACTGGCGAGAATCCCGGCCATGCCAGCCACAAGGGAATCATGAGCAGGGGATGAAGTACGGCGTGCCCGGCCAACGTCGAGCAAACGATTTCGGTTCCCCTGGGAACTTCCCGGTCCCCCAGGTAGAAGACATGGATCGCCGTGAGTTTGGCCCGGACCACCGTATCGCCCTGAACGATCGCCAGGGTCAAATCTTCGACTTCGAATTCGGGCAGCGCCCAGCTCAGCACCCACCGATACTCCGGAAACCAGAACCGGGTGTAATCGTCGCCCAGATAAACCGACAGAGCCAGCAAGACCGTGTAAGCGACAACCAAGGTCCCGCCGGTCTTAAGCATGCAGAGTCGATCCATTGGCAGCCTTTTTGCAGGCTACGGCCCAGGCCAGGAAAAACAGGCTCGTCAGCAGAATCAACACCACCGGCAGCATGTAACCGTGGAGCAGGCTGAACAGGGACTTGTCGTAGCGAAAGGCGTAGAACAGCGTCACGATGCGCGCCTGATTAAGACCATGGACGAACACAACGCCCAGGACGGCGCCACTCAGCTTGTGCCGCCAGGAGGTGCGATGGATCAGAATCGCGGCCAGCAGCAGGAAAAACGTTTCGATACCTTCGCAACCGTTAAGCACGTTGAGCCGAGCATGGGGCGACACCAGGCTGTGGCCCACTGCCCTTACGTTTTCGCCGGGGGTAATGAGGTTGATCAGTGCCACGCTCGGCCGGACCGTCAGCATGTCGATGAGCAGGCGCTCTACGGCCGTTCCGCGCCCAAGGCCGTAAAGCCATTGAAGCCCGGCGAAGATCAACAGGAAAGCAACAATGGATTTGAGTTCTCTAAGCGCCATGTCGGCTGTTCTTTAGCGATCTGTACCGAGTCTGATTCGATGTTTCGGATGGTGTCGGCTAGAGCGTTTTCATCCCGCTCGTACGACAAAACGTGCTTGGCGGACGTCGTTGGCGCCTTCGGCTCGGGTGAATGGATTCAAGCATTCGTAGGTCGGCAAGCCTTTGCCGACGAATCCGTTGGCCCAACTGCACCGTCGGGAAGGGCGGCTTCGGCGCTCCGTTGGCAAGCCGGAGATCGCAGATAGCGTCGGATCGCGGCAAAAACCCAACGCCCGACAAGGCGAATCGCTGGGTTTTAGGCCGGGACTGCCGGATGCCCCCGGCGCGTCGGTGCTAATCCCTATCGCTGAGGCGCAAATCGGGCCTTAATGCTGACGGCGGCCGCGAAAGTCCAAAGGGTGATCCAGCTTGATTTTGATGAACTCGTTATTGTCCGAATTCGAATCCCGTCCTCCGGTGCCAGGATAGTTGTTGTCGTTCATCACCAGGAGGGTGGTTGGGTTCAGGATCAACACGTCCTCGATGGTCACGAACGGAAAGGTGAAGGTGGTGCTGCCGTCGCGGTTCAAGTCGTGCGGATCGGGGATGTTCATCAGATCCACCAGTTCTGTCTTCTTTACCAAACCGCCGTTGGCGACGCTTGCCATGTCAGCCAGGTAGAGCTTCTTGAACGGCGTGCCGTTGGTCGCAGTGCCGCCGTTACGCTCGATGACGATGAACTGATGATCGTTGATCGCGGTCATGTCGCCGATGTTGGTCCCTTCCGCTTCGAGCTGATACAGCCAATTGTTCCCCGTGTAGCTTTCCGTATCGATGTCGAATTCGTTGATTCGCAGCGTCTTAACCGGATCGCCCGTCACGGTGCCTTCCAGCAGCGTGTAGAGCTTGTCGCCGGCCGGATTGATCGCCATGCCCTCGAAGCCACGGGAGGTGCCGAGGTTAGGAATACCTGCCCCGAGATAAGGGTTCTGGGGCGACATGACGTCCGGACCGGTGGCCGAGGAGCCAGGCGGAAGGATGTTGGGGGTGGCGATCTCGCTGCGTAGAACCTTACCCTTGTGGTCGGTTTTCACCAGGAACGGGCCGAATTCTTCTCCGAACCACAAATTGCCGTTTTTGTCCTTACGTACCGCTTCGATGTCGAGATCCGAGCCGGTCAACAGTCGATTTGCTTGAATGCTCGAGTCAACGGGGATGTCGTTCGCGCCATTGGGGTAGTTCGCCATGCCGGCGACGATGTCAAACCCAATCTTGTGGTCCGGGTCGTTCAAACTGATAAAGCTCTTGCTGGTGAAGGCCCTCAGCTTCTTGCCGGTTTCGAACTCGGCCGGGCTTACCTTGCCGCTGCCAACCACAGATCGACCGTTCCACGTCTTGAAGTCGGGCCGCATGGCGTAAAGGCGCAGCAGGGTGTCGGCGGAATTGGTCTTGGCACCGAAACCGTTGTCCGTCATCACGTAGAAGGAATTGCCCGTCGGCCCCCTCAGAACGGCCGAAAAACCCTGGACCGGCTGCCTGTCGACCAACGGCAGGCTGTTGCCACCAGCTCCTGCACCGGCGAATTGTCCGGAAGTCGGGCCGACGGCAAACGTGTTGGCCGGCAGCATTGCAAAACCGGTGAGTTCCGTTGCCTGAACGCCGGTGGCCACGACTGCGGCGGTCAGGGCGGAGGCTTGGGCGAAAGGCATGACAATTTTCCAGGCATTTGTTTTCACGGGATTTGTTCTCCTGAAGTCGCTGAGTGAAGTCGGGCCGCGTGCCGCGCACCCGATTCGCTCGAGGAGCTGACAGGCGGCGGCACACGGAACCACCAATCTTAGGGGCGGAGTGTTACTGCTCGGTGACGCCGCCAGAGAGCATGCACGGAGGCACACCGTACGACCTCGCGAGCCATCGCCAACTGCGCCTTCGGCTCGGGTGAATGGATTCAAGCATTCGTAGGTCGGCAATCCTTTCCCAATCGCAAACGGTCGCTTTAGTCGCGACCCTTCCGACGAAGACGCTCGGCCGGGACGTGGCGTCGGAAAGGGGGGCTTCGGCGCTCCAATCGCAAACGGCCTGGCCGGGAGCGCCGGCCACGCCCTTCCCGAAGACACTGTTTGCGATTGGGAAGGGATTCCCGACCTACTCGCGAGTGCCCGTACAGTCGGTATGAAAATGCTCTAAGGTGGATTAAGGTGGAAAACGCGGAAACCAAAGTTTCCAATAAGGAGACGGGGGTGTTGAATGCAAAAGATCCCGAGGACGCTGTTTGCCCTTCACACCGGCTTAAGGGATCAGGAGATTTACGGGCTGCGCTGGGACTGGGAGCATGACGTCAAGGGGTTGCACACCACGGTATTCGTCATCCCCGAAACGGAAATCAAACATGGCCGCGAACGGATTGTGCCGCTCAATACGGTGGCGCGCTCGATCGTCGCCTCACGGCGGGGCAACGGCTCGGAGTGGGTGTTCGATCTCGACGGCCAAAAGGTGTCGAGGATGAACGACGAGGCCTGGCGGAAAGCGCGGGAAGCGGCGGGCCTTCAGCCGGTGCCGGTCCATGATCTTCGGCATACCTTCGGGATGCCTTTGCGTGCCGCGGGGGTCAGCTTGGAAGACCGGCAGGACTCGCTCAGTCATCATGTCGGGCGGATCACCACGCATTACAGCCGTGTGGAAATCGTGCGGTTGATCGAGTGCGTGGAACTGCTGTGCGTCGAGGAGAAGAGGCCGGAGATCACGCTCGTGAAAAGAGCGTGATTCCGGCAAAATTACGGCAGCCGATTCAGAGCTGCCGTAAGTCTTTGATTTTGATAGATACGGATGGACTTGAACCGCCGAAACCCGCATTATGAAAGCGTTGCGATGCGACGCAAAGCAATCTAAAGCCACGCAAAACAAGCGCTTAAGAGCCTATTCCAGTAGGCCGTTCGCCCTGAGCCCTTCGACTCCGCTCAGGACAGGCCGGTCGAAGGGTTTCTTGAGCCTACTGGGATAGCCTCTAATACTACAGTCGCAGTTATGGTGGACGACCACGACAGCGGCGTCGGTAATGGCACTGCCTGGCGCGCCACTGATGCGGGTGCCGCCAGAGTGACCAGGCCAGCACATGCGCCGCCTCGGGACGCCGGGTCCAGAGCACGTGGACCAGCAAGCGGCGGACTTCCGGGGCAGTAAAT
>NZ_JAFIBZ010000034.1:0-53335 GCF_017832375.1 Methylocaldum sp. RMAD-M
CCCACCGTTCGGTTGCGTCCGTCACCCGCAATTGCGCCAAATTCACCGCTAAAGGCGATCTTAAAAGTCGCCGCGTTACAGGGTTGTGTCAGTGGGTGGTGAATATTCACCAGTCACACTGTGAAATAGTTCACTGAATTTCCCTGGGCGCTCGGATATCCGCGCCGAGGGAATGGTATTGACGAGACCCCTCGATGCGTTTGCCCTGAGCGTGTGGAAGGACGTGGGCAGGGAGCTTTTCGGAAGGCTCAGGCCGAAAGGGACATTAAGATATTGAAGGCCGGGTTAATGCCCGATTTGGAAGGCTGAGACACGCGCCATCAACGGCGTTTCACGCCCGCCGAGTGGCGGGCTTGCAGCGCGAAGCCGCCTGCGTATCTGAGGACGCCGAGGGGATTGGTCGTGGCCGTGACCGGCCCGTCTGTAGACGGCCGTACCGCCAGTCAAGGCCATCTTAGTTGCAAATAATCCTGGTTCGAGGCGGATGATTGCAGGTCGTTATACATAGCTACCGGATTAAACGCAGAGCGGCTAATGTTGCAAGGTGGAGTGGATAAAAGACATAAAAAAATCGCTGATAGCGTGGCACCTCCACGTCAACCCGCCGTGCTAGAAGCACCACCGGCACGGCAAGGAGCCCGTATGCCGAATTGTTGATCAGGGCCAGCAGGCCCGATAGAACCAGGAAGGCGAAGCAGTCCCAAGCTCCGCCGAACCGAATCCAACGGTAAACGGCGTACACGTAGGCGACACCGATCCAAAGCATGTCTACGAGTGCGCCGCCGACAATCCCGAACGCGACCATTCCAAGCCATCCGGCCCAACCATCCCACCGTCTATCGATCCAAACGACGCCGGCAGCAACGGCGAATGTAAACAGAATATTGAGTGGCCAGGCCAGGCTGAGTGCTAGGACATAAAACGGCAATGCCACGGCGCCAACGAGGACTAGCCGCGTTACAATGCGGGGCATCGCTACGGTATCGGCTCGGGTCAGGTTGTAACCGAAGACGAATCCGAACAGGGGACAAGCCAAGCGGCCAAACTCGCTGAATCCGGCAATCTCTCCATTGGCGAGCGAACGATTTACGTGATCGGCCGTCATCGAGAGCACGGCAAGCCATTTGAGGGCTTCGAGCGTTCCGTTACCGACCCGAATCCCCCAGGAGCTCACCGTTCGAG
Organism: Methylocaldum sp. RMAD-M; assembly: GCF_017832375.1. Classification (NCBI taxonomy): domain Bacteria; kingdom Pseudomonadati; phylum Pseudomonadota; class Gammaproteobacteria; order Methylococcales; family Methylococcaceae; genus Methylocaldum; species Methylocaldum sp. RMAD-M. Next base: position 1,183 of record NZ_JAFIBZ010000034.1, read on the forward strand.
TTCCCGTCCATTCTCCCTGGTACGCTCAGGCAGTGAATGTACCGTGGCGTTTCCCGTCCCGGTGTATGTCACAGACACTCGATCGCCCACATTTGGGATATACGACAGTTTCGCTCTATCGAGCTCCGCAACGCTCTTATCGTTTCGTTCGATCTGTACCGCACTGTCTGTGATCGCGACCACGCGTCCAACTGTTGGCCGTGGACTCCCTACACCGATTTCGTCATATTTATCCTGCACATAACTCCTGATCCGTTCGTTTGTGATAGCCGGCCTCGGAGACTGGCTGATGTGACCGTCTACAATTCGGTCGGCTTGCTGTGGTGCTTCTGGCTGTCTGGCCATCACTTCGCTCAATGCGGCATTTGCCCGAGCGAACATGTCCCCGGTTCTTGGTTGTTCGCTGGATTCGTATCGGGGCGCCCATGCGCCATCCTTTTTTACGTACTCAATTCGTTCCTGTCCGACCGTTCCGTGAAATCGCTGCGCGCCTATTTTCTCCGCCTCTGCGATGGCTTCCCCAATAGTCTTAACGCTATGGATGACCCCGTATTCGCCTACCCGCGGATCAAAGATCTCGAATTTATTCGGTTGCTTAGCGTTCATTACCATCTGTCCATCCCGTGATTGGTCGCTTTGCGGATCGCCTCGCGCGCCTCGGACGGCACGGGCGCGTTGTCGAGTACGAACAAACTGTTCGATACCGCCCGCGCAACATCGCTGCCGAACGTCTCGGCGATCTGCTGCGTGAAATTGTTGGCGTCTAGCCCAACGTACAGAAGCACAGCTTCACGCAAGCGAAGCTGCCCAAGCATCGTATCCACGGACACTTCTCGCGCTCGTTGAAGCTCGGTTTGTAGCTCGACGACGAATCGCTCCAGGCGCTGGATTTTCTCGATCAGCGCCGTTTCGACGACGGCATTTGCGATTTCACTGCTCATCGTCAGCCTCGCCAGCGGAGAACGCAGACATACCCTTGCCTGTCGGGCCAACGACCACGGTATGGCCGACATCCCCTTCGTGGAACTGGAACGCGAACGGAAGCCGCGTAGTGCAGTTGCCGAAAAACACACTCAAATCCGGATACCCCATTTTTCCTCCCGATTGCTCGTTTCTGTGTCATGTGACTTTCGCAGCGAAAGTTAGGCGACACTTATCGTCGTAGTGCCATTACGGTTTGCGTTCCTGAAGACGCTTTACTATCCAATACCTCACGCGGTCCGCCGCAGCGACCGCCAAGCTGGAAAGAAAAGCGGCAACTAACCAATGCCGTTCCCCAATAAGCACGAAGAAGACCGGATAGGCCAGCAACGCGATAATGAATAAAACGAGAAATTTCGGCCAAGTCAGCTCGTACTTATCCAGCATGATCGGCTTCCCGATAATAGATGCCGGTCATCACCCGGCGCTTGTTCTCAAGCCGGGCGAACTGGACGACGACATCGATCCGCTTGCGAACCATTCGATGGATCTGATCCCACGACATCGTTTGGCCGCGCTCCGTGTCCATGACCATGTCGGTCAACCGCTCGAAGCACTCATCCGTTGAGTTCGCATGTACCGAACTTACCGAGCCCTCGTGACCGGTGTTGAGCGAATCGAAGAACGCATTGATGCCAGGACCGCCCCGGAGCTCGCCGACAATGATCCGATCCGGCCGGAGGCGCAGACAGGCCATGATCAACGCGTAAAAGTCGACTTTTGCCTTACCCTGGCCACCGGCGGATGCGAGAAGATGGAGCTTGTTGATGTGCGGCACGTCGAGTTCTTGCACGTCTTCGATAGTGAGAATCCGTTCGTGCGCCGGGATAAGTTCAATTAGCGCCTTGAGGAAGGTCGTTTTGCCGCTGGCCGTACCGCCAGATACAACGATGTTCTTTCGCGCAATGACCGCGCGAGCCAGGAATTCTTTTATCTTGCCGGTGCGGTACAGTTCGCCGAGCCCGTAATCGGATTGTGAATGCTGATCCCGCCGCCATGCCGGATCAAAGGAGCCCGCCGCTTCGTACTCGTCGAGCGAGAACTTACGTCCCATGGGTTTTCTGATCGATAAGCCGAATTGCTCAGGATGGCAGGCCGGAGGAATCACGACTTGAACGCGATAGCCTTCCGGCAATTGAGCGGACAGCAACGGCTTTTCTTCGCTGATCACTTGGTTCGTATAAGTCGCGATCAGTCCCGCGAGATCGATTAGACGTTTTCGGCTTAGGTCGTCGACCTCATGCCGAACCATATCGCCCGCGCGTTCGACGAACACCTCACCGGGCCGATTTATCAGCGCTTCCTCGACTTGGGGATCACTCAGGAACGGCCTCAATGGCCCGAGGAAGGCGGATAAAACTTCCGTACTCATTCGGGCGCCGCCTGGCGCATCGCATCCCGGAAATCGAGATCCTGCGCCACGAAGACTTTGACGCGGGTTCCTTGATCGATATGGATTGTGGGTGGAATGCGCAGGTTATAGCGGAGCGCTTCGTTCGCCGTTTGCGCGATATTCCTCGAGATTTCCAAGCGATAGTACGCCGCCGCAGCATCCGAGCCTTGGCTTACTGCGGCTTGGCCAGCAGATCCGACGATGGACAGGAAAATAGCCGTGCCGAACCTTTCAAACCAATGCTTATCGACTTCGCCCGCTAGGCCGGAGCGCCCAACTGAATCCGTGCCGGGACTACCCAAGCTTATGCTCGCGCCGTCCGGTCTGATCGCTCTAGTCCAGATCACGAACACGCGCGTTTGTCCGTTTCTAACCTTGCTGTTGTATTCGCCGATCAATCGAGTCATCCGCGGCAGTAAGATCGTGCCTCCTTGATCACCGTACACATCCTCGTCGATCATCGCCCGAACCTTACCGGGTAGGTCGCTATTGACGGCCGTTTCCAGAACGGCATCGATTAGCTTTCCCTCGGATATTACATGTTCAAGATTCTGCGGGGGCGTGGCTTTTACACGGATTACGGTCGTTTGCTTCGCTTTTTCCCAAAACGCTTCGTCTGAGCTCTTTTCTACTTGTGGTTCTTCGCCAGGAGCTCCGGCCGGCGTGTCTCGCAGTCCGACAACGGCGCCATACTCGTCCCGAATGTATGGATCGCTGTGTTGGCTTGTTGCCATCTTTACCAGCTGTCTGTCTTCTCTCTCTTCTCCGCCACTATCGACCATGATTGGCGCTCGCTGGCGGAGGTATGCCAACTTCTCGGCATCCGTCATGCCTTTCTGCTGTGGCGCGTTGTGCGGCGGTGCTGGAGCTGGCACTGGCGCGGCGAGTTGTACCTTTTCCTCTTTCGGTATCGGTGCAGGTGGCGCCCTACGCATCGAGCCTGGGACAAATTCGTCCGTGCCTTCGCCGAGCGTAGGCGGACCGTCATTTTTCTTGTTGCGGTCAGCGGCAAAGCCGGCGTATAGAATGATCCCAGCCAACAGCCCGAATGCCATCCAAATCACCAAGCCGGTTTTCTTTTTCTGCGGCGGCGAGAGCGGCGCCTCCTTGGCGAGCGCTGCGTCAAGATCGAAGGGTTCCGGTATATGTTGTTCCATGGCGCGTCTCTTATCGGCTCGCGAGTGACGATTTCTCTCGCTGCGGGAAGGCGTCGTTAAACACGCAAGCTACATCGCGATTGTTGTTTGCTCTCAACGTGTATTGCCGCGCGACCCGCTCAACTACCAGCCATTCCCCTTCACGCCGGTAGTTCACCAATGTTTCCTTTTTATCGGAGTCCACCAAGAAGACGGCTGGCACGTTTTCATGCTCGGCGAAACGGAAATACGTGAACTCACCGTCGTCAAACGTTTGGATCGGAGCGGCCCTGCTCGATCCCTTGAACGAGTATTTGAAATTGAACTGCGTGGGAGACTTGGCCTTCGCACCCTGGACGATGCCTTTGTGCTCTGCCTCGGCTTCCTGTTGGGCGATAAGGAGCTCGTCTTCCGGGTACTCAAATTCGACTCGATAGGTGAGTCTGGGGTCATCGAAGCCTTTCGGGCGTATCGCGCGTAGATTGAACTGGTACGAGCGCCGATCGGTGAATATCACTAAATTGGTTTCGGGATTTTCTTCCTGCGGCTTTAGAAACAGGATGTTGCTGCCTTTCTTGGCAACGATTTGCCAAGCTACCGTGTCACCTGCCGATACTCGTGTGATGTGCTCATCTTCTCCGAACCGGACCGCCATCGTGTAGCCGAAAGCGCCAGTCAGCGGAACCACGGCATAAGGGTCATAAACGACCTTCTGTACACGCGCGTCACCATGCATGTAATGCATCTTGGCATCCTTGGCCATGGTTTCGGCGCCGATCACGCATAGGCCCATCGCGAATAAAAAACGTTTCATAAGTCCCCCTCGAATCATTCAATGTGCTGAAATTACGGTCGCTTCCGCCACTTCCTGGTCAACGCGGTACGTCGTCACCTGGAAGCCAAAGGGATTGATGAACAAGTCCTGCTCCGATTCCGGTTTCTTCGTAAATTCAAAGCCCACAACCGCAGCCCAATTTGTTACCGTCTTGTCGCTATTCGTCTTGTCCGTCGTCACGAAGCGCACATGCGCGGTGTTGCGGTTCAAGAAGTTGATGCCGATAACTTCGACGTGCCTAACGACTTTCTCGCCGAACCGCGCCAACATTGAGTTGCCATTGAACCGGTTAAACTCTTCGTTGTATTCCGTCAGCAACTTAGGCGATAGCAGCAACCCAACGACTCTGCGCCTGTAGTCTTCGTCACCCCGTTCCCAGGTTTCCCGTGCGATGACGAATTGGTTGACGAGGTTCTTGATGACGCCTTCATCCGCCGTGAGCTTGGAAACGTCGTCGCTGTAGTTAACGGCACGCACGACGCCTGTTTGCTCGTTGTACGTGATCACGACAGGAGGCTTGACCTCTTTAAGCCGCTTCGCAAGTTCCGCCACGGCGCCGACCGCTACGCCTGCTATGACGAGACACAGACCAGCGAAGACATAGGCGCGATTGCGTGAGACTTTCGCCGACCGAATGACTTCGGCATCCCACTGGTCAGCGTTCTGGTAATACTGAGCTCGCATATTTTTTTACTCCTTTGCGTTTGCCGCCCACTGATCTCGTCACACGACTTTCGCTGCGAAAGTCGTTACGTCCATCACGCTGCTTCGCGCCGCTTTTCTGCCGACTGCGCAATTTTTCGAGCCGTCTCGATCTTTCCGAGCTCAACATTCGAACCCCAGCGCTGTGCCGCTCGATCACGCAGATAACGCGCTCCCATACCTATGCCCGTCATTTCGCGAGCAAGAGGCTTCGTGAACATGTCCGCCATTGCGCTAGCGCCAGAAACGGATGCCGCACCCACCATGCCCCCGGCGATACTCGGAACTTGGCGAATCAAGTACCACATAGCGACCATCACAAAGAGGGTCACAGCCGCAGTCGTTAGGTCGATAAGCCCCGTCTCGGCTTCCGCGATGTTCTCGTCGAGAAGCGCTAGAGAGAAGGCGATTACGCCCGTAGCTAAAACCGGGATTACTGTGAAACCGACGACAGACCGCACCCAAGCGCCAAAGATGTCACGTGTTGCGCTGAACATTGCTGTCGGTATAAATGCCGGACCTAGGACAACGGTTATGGCAAACGCCATTTTTGAGAACAGCAGTACGAATGCCCCAAAGCCTAGAAGAAGCACTCCGCCTATCAGGATGAAGAGCCCCGCAAACAGCGGCTCCCAATTGCCCATGATGTCGAACTGACTCAGGAGCGCGTTAAAGCCTTTTAAGATGCGCCCGAACGCCTGCTCGATGACTGTCCCTCCCGATATGGCGCCTTCACCCGGAGCCGCGGCGCCGCCGTAGTCGCCGATCTGCATTAAGACGCCGCCGAGTTGATCCTGAATCGCCTGCAAACTGCCATAGGCCCAATCGCTAAATACCCCCCAATTCAACCCGACGTAGCCAATCAGGCCGCCACGCATCATGGTCATGCTTATGTCGGTAAAGTTGCCGCGGCCGGTGCGGAGATAGTTAATTCCCCAAATTATCGTGAATAGCGTGAAGCCGGTCCAAAACGCCGGCGCTATCTCGTTCGCGACGGACTGATACCCGCCGGCGACGTAGTCCGTCGCTAGGTCGTCCACCTTCGCAAACATGTTTTCGATGCCTGCCATGGCTCAGCACCTATTTGGATCCATTGATCAATTTGTCGGCTGCTTTCATCGACCGAGCCAAGTAATGCGCTTTTTTCGCCTGGCCCATCGTCACCGAGCAATAATCGAACTTCCATGGCTCTCCGTCGTATTGGCCCTGCTCGCAGTTCTTGTCTTCAGCATTGGTCAGAGCCTCGTTCGATTTGAGTTCGGCCAAGCTGTGCGGCGGCTTAGCTACATCCACAGCCGGGACGGTGAAATACCGAACCGCGAAGCCGCTGCCAAAGCCAAATACATAGGCGGCGGCAGACCCGAGGATCACAGCAGTTTTGATGTCCATTCTTACGTCCTACGTATCTGGTTTAGTTGATAACTAGGCCCACAGTCACCGCCAATGCTGGCGCAGGGTGCAGTGAGCTCGCGTTTGTTGAGGTTGGCGCATCCTGATACAAGGATTGCCATCAACACTGCGATGAGTCTCATTAGCTTTCTCCATGAGAGCCCCGCCCAGTTGGGCGGGGGATGTCGTCACCTAAAACACCACCTAATTGATCATCTGGTCAGCGATCTGGTATGCCCTCGTAAAACGGCGTTGGCCATTGCCGTAGCGGGTAAGCTCTTGCTGTCCGGTAGCGGCATTCTGCGCCAGGGCCATCGCCTGCAATCGCGCCTGGTATTGCTGCATCAGCAAGTTCTCGTAGACCAACCTATTGTTAAGATCCACCGCGGCTTTTAGGTCCGCCGTGTTCTCGATCTGCGCGCCGAGTACCTGCATCCTCCCGGCCGTCTCGTTCATATCGGCTAGCACCTGCTCTGCGGTTGCGCGGCTCACATGCGTCATGCCGGTAGCGTCGCCATACGAGTTCATCTCTTCCGCGCGCTGGTCTGAAAGCAAAACGTTGTCCTCAGTCACCGGCGCATACACGTTCCGCAGATCATTCACGCGAGCGCCTAGCACACCGTTCATGTTGATGCCGGCTCTGTACTCGGCAAGCATCTGGTTAACGCCGTTCTGCACCCAATTGCCCATTTGGTCCTCTACGCCGCCCCTGGCGATATTGCCTATGCCACGAGATCCGGTGATCGCTTCATATTCGGCCTTGAGCGTGTCGTACTGGTCCTTCAGTACCGAAAGCTGTTCCGCCGCTTTCTGTACCTGCATCGCCATATTCGCGGCCGTCTGGATGTTCTGAGCCAAATTAGCGGTATCAAGCACTAGGTCGATGGCGTTCGCAGGCATGGCCATGGACCCCACCCCGATCACCAGAGCGGCCGCAACCATGGCCTCGTGGCGAAGATCGTATTGCGATAGAAATCTCTGAATCTTCACTTTCATAGGGTTTTTCTCCTTGAGTTAAAAATCGGCAGCCAAATTGCCGGGTCATCGCCAACCTCCGCACGGATCTTGTCCAGAAGTTGAACAGTGTTCTTGTTACCCGAAAGCACGGCGATAAAGTCGTCCATGCCGTTCATGTCCAGTCGACACAGCACGGTTTCGTGGCTGTTCTTCACAAGAAAGCACCTCGACTCTGGCGAAAGTCCTTCCTTCAGCAACTTGAATTGCTTTTCACTCAAATCCAAATAGCCGCGGTAGGTGTCACGATCAGCCCGGGGATTCGGGAAAAGAATGGCTGTCTCTGACTGCTGTTTGATCGCTGCGGCGGCCTCTGACTGGATGATGCTTTCTGGCGCTTGAGTCGCTAGTGCTACAAAACCGTTGCGCTTGCGAATAACGAACTCGAAATTTTCGATTTTTTTGCACATGATCGGATCGCTGAGGCTTTTCCAGGCCTCATCTAGAAACAATCCGAACGGCTGGCCATCGAGCATCAATTCGACATTGTGGAACAACCAGAGCAGCGCCGCCCGACGCGCGAGCGTATCGTCCAAAATGTCCGTCATATCGAATCCGGTAACTAACCGATCGATATCCAGCGTGTTCTCTTCGTTATCGAACATCCAACTTAGCCGGCCATCGCCATACCAAAGCCGAAGTCGCTGCGCTAGGTTGTTGCCTTCATACACGCCGAACAGTTGCGCAACGTGGCGGAGGCGACGCTCTTTCTTCGTCAGAATCGGATCGAAGCCGCTGGCGACTACTTCGTCTATCTTCAACAGTTCTTCGGTTGTCAGCGTCTCGCCGCCAACAGTCAGCATGGCCCTGTACAAATCAGTAAGAAACGCCCGGTTCAGCGGCGTGTCGTCTAAGTGAAGCGGGTTCCAGCCGGTCGGCTGTCCCGCGCGGATCTCGAAATACGCTCCGCCGACAGCGCGGATGAAGATCTCCATTCCGCGATCTTTATCGATCAAAACTCGGCGGCCCCCATACTTCAGCATTTCCGAAAACAGAAAGCAGGACGTGAGAGTCTTACCGCTGCCAGTGGGACCGATGACTTGCGTATTGCCCCGATCGGCTACATGAAAGTTGAAGTGGTACGGTGTCCCCGATGACGACTGCAACACCGTGACTGACGGACCCCAATGTGCCCGTTCCCGACCATGCGGATAATTGTGCAAGCTCACGAAGTGAGAAAAGTTCTTCGTGGATATGCGAGCCGCGCGGGTAATGAATTTCCAGTTCGCCGGAAGCTGAGCGTAATAGGCGGCTTCTAAGTTCACGTCCTCACGTACGCCAGTAATGCCTCGACTGCCGAGCACGGCGCTACAATCAGCGAGCAGACGGTTTAGGTTCTTGTAATCATGAGTCCATGTCATGATCGTGAAGTGATGCAGCCCAAACCCGCTGTCTCCGAGCGCTTCGTCCATAGCCGCATCAAGTTCTTCTGTTTGGCTTACGCCCTTGTCATGCGTGCCGCGTAGCCGTCCTTGCTGGCGTTGTATCTCGCTTTGCGTGAGCGCCCGCTCTTCACAGCGAAAGCTTTGCGTAAGAATGAATTCCTGAGGCACTGTCAGAAAGTCATTCGTCAGCGACGGAGCTGTCCAAGCGTTGTACTCTTTGATGCTGATAATGCCGCCATAGAGCCGGTCAGCCATGCGCCGAATTTCGATAATGCCGCTGTCATGAAAGATCGGTCGCACGTTTGGCAGAATCTTTGCGATCGGTTGATTCGGCAGGCTGTAGCGCTGTTCGGAAAGGTTGAGCAGAAAGCCTAGGAAGCTCATGACTTCCGATTGCGGACCGTACTCCGTATCAATCACGCGCAGCACGCGCGGGTCGTAAGCGCGAAGATGGGACAGAATGTTTTGCACGACTTCGCCAAGTCTTACCCGTGCTTTTGCTTCGTAGGCTCGACGTTCGGCGTCGTCCATTTTGTGAGACAAAGCCGTGAATAGGTGCTGAGCGCTACGAATGGCGCCTTCGCCTTGCTTGTGCACTACGGTGAGGTAGAGCTCATTCACGTACTGCTCACGCTTACTGAGCTGTGCTTTCCAGGCGTTGCTTAGATCGCGAGCGAATCCGGCCGGCTGTGCGCCTTCTGGTAAGACCGTCTTTTTGCGGCGGATCGTATGAGCGTACAAGCCAATATCCGAGCTATTGAAGCTACGAAGCAGCGAGTTACGGACCATAGCCCGATGATTGATTATGCTTTGGTCTTCCGTCTCGAAAGCGAAGCCGCCGATACGGATGACTTGGAGAAAATTGCCTTCGACGGTCTTTACCGTCTGATCGTCGACATGGCAGGTGTACGGTATATATTCGGAGGCTTTCACCTCCAGCCGCTGCTCGCGAAGAGAGCGGCTTTCGGGTTGTTTTACGTGGCGCCAGAACATTGACTGACTCCTAAAACGGATCGTAGCTGTTGCCACCCCAGGCCGAACGCCGCCGGCACTTCATGAAGTAGCGGCTTTTGGCGATCCAAATGTCAAACGACCTCGGGTCCTTGAGACACACCAGATAGCCAAACAGCCACAGTGCCGGCGCTGTTGCGAGCGCCCACAACATGCTTTTCGCCCCGACGTAGATGGTTACAACGATCACCATACAGATAACGGCGTAGCTGTCTGTGACGCCCAGGATCATGGGAGGTCTGGTGAGCCCTTTGTACAAGGGCTCTACCATCTCTTGCTCTTGTTCGGCGCTGTTCATCAGCCCGCGAACATATCAACGAGCGTTGCCGCCCCGAAGATAATGCCAATCGCCAATATCACCTGAAGTGCCCTGGTCCAATCGATCCGGCCAGTCAAAGCACCGATGCCAAACCCAATCACCGCGATGATTGCAATCGATCTGGCCACGCCACCGTTCAACAGATCGATCAGGCTTTGTAGGCCAGACTCGATCGCATTGCCGGCTGCTAACGCGTCTGCGGACATGGTCAGCAGTGTGAGCGTGATAAGTGCCTGTCTATTCACTACCTTCTTTAGTTGCTTTTTCATCGATCACTCCTTCGTCAGCTTCCAAAATCACTTTCATTTCTCTGATGCCTGGCAGGATCTCCTTAAGCTCTCGTATCGCCGCCCCGATATCCCGCCACTTCTTCTCGCCGCCTCTCGCGGAGATCACTCTCGCCCGTCCTTGACTGGTAACGACTTGGGCTTCCCACCAGTTGTGCGGTCCTTTTCCTGGCACCGGGTGGAACTCAATTCCTATCCCGCCGTTTTGCTCTATCCACATTTTGGCTAAGAGGCGTTGGTCCACTAGAAACATGACCAACACCCCTGATTTTGGCGAGTTACATCAATTTTAGTCATCGCATAACCTATTTTGTAAACATAAAACTATTTGTGTCAATCAAAAAATTCTTCTTGTATTACAATAGTGATTGAACTTGTTGTCCTCTGCAGTTATGTTGTTAGGAAGCATGCTTCTTAACACGGAGGACAGGTATGTCAACAAAACAGGCGTTTACGTTTATCACGGCGCTTTCTGTCGCACAGTCAGCCACCGCCTTTTGCTGGAACGAAGCCGCCGGCGCTTACGGCCTCGATCCGCGATTGCTGGCTGCGATTGGAAAAGTGGAGAGCGGGTATAACGCCAGGGCTTACCGAGCCCCATACGCAGCCGGCAACCGAAACGGCACCTATGACCTAGGGGTGATGCAAATCAATTCGCAAGAATTGCCGGGACTGGCGGCGCAAGGGATTACAGAGGAATCGCTGCTTGATGATCCATGCGTAAACATATTCCAGGGCGCGAGGATTTTACGAGAGAAGATCAACCGGGTTGGACCTACGTGGAGAGCCGTGGGAGCCTATAATGCTGGCGAAAAGGGCAGCGCAAAAAAACAGCGCCAGTACGCTCGGGCCGTCCAAGTTGCCTACGATGAACTCCTCGATAAACCTCTTCCGCAGCCATCCACTTCCACACAACAACTGTCTGCTAACGTCTCCGTTTTACCTCGCCGCACGGACCGTATAGATAAGGCTCCTACGTCATTCGTGATCGATATCGAGTCAGATCGCGCTGATACTGACGAAGAAGCGCCAATTCAGAGTCAGGAGCAGGACCAAACCGATCTGATCGATATTGAATGAGTGTCGTCTCGATTCTCTATCTGTAAAGACGGTGGGATCAGATACGGGGCATGAGGTATGCGGTCCCACGTTTTAAGCGTTCATCCTATGGTCGAACACTTATTCGGGAGATTAGTGTAATGGTGGCGTAACACTTTTTCTGTCAGCCATAGATGAAAAACGCGTAGGACTTTACTTACATTAACTTTCGCTGCGAAAGTCGCGCTGAGCATGGGCGTTCCCCTGCGCTCCGCTCTGGGTCGGGCTGCTCCGGGCTGCGCTCTCGCTCCGGTCCCTTCACTCTGCCGCGGGACTACCCCTATACATCCCTAACGCAATTGGCCCTGGCAGGAAGATGGGTGGGTCGCTGCGCCCGCCAATCCCTGGCTGGCTGCGCTCGATCGACCAATGCTCTATACGCCGAGGCCTCGGCGGCGATGTCCTGGTGCTCGCGCTCTGCTTCGCGAAGCAGCGCATGGCTAAGAAAGAAGAGAGCCCTGCCTTGAAAGCTCGATCGGTTCATGGCGCATCCGCGCGGCCGACACTAAACCAGGGCATAGCCGCAGCAACGGCAGTGACTTATGCCCCACCCGAAGGGTTGACTCTATCACGTCGGCTACCTCGCTCCGCTCGATTAACCGGCAGTTCAATCCATAGACATCGATAAAGCTTGGCAGGAAAGGGGGCTGGGGGAAGGCGATTCCCGCGGCATCATATATATAAAAAACTATTGACAAATTAAATACTTATGTTTACTATAGAGCCATATTCAGCGGATTGCTGAATACCGTGCCGGGCGGTTTCCCGGTCCAGCTTTGGAGGTTCAGCATGGCTACTCTTTTCGTTCGCGATATCTTCGGTAACTACGCGGCTGCGGAGCCGGAGGCTGTTCTTTTGGAAGCGAAGCGAGTTATTGCGCGAAAGTTCCGTCGGGGGCGGGCGCTCACGTCTCCGGCTCTTGCAAAGGAAGCGCTCATCTTCGAATTGGCGGATCGCGAGCATGAAGTATTCGGCATGATCTGTCTCGACAATCAACACAGGATCATCGAATCCGTGGAACTCTTCCGGGGAACCATAGACGGCGCCAGCGTGTTTCCGCGCGAGGTTGTTAAAACAGCCCTCGACGCCAATGCCGCTGCCGTCATGTTTTATCACAACCACCCGAGCGGCGTAGTTGAACCCAGCCAGGCGGATCAACAGATCACACAGCGTCTTAAACAGGCATTCTCGCTGATCGAGGTCCGTGTGCTCGATCATTTCATCATTGGCGGAATAGAGGCGTACTCCTTTTCGGAATCAGGCCTTTTGTAGCAATTTTGGCGGGCGGGTTTCGGCCCGCCCCTTTCTTGTCCGATCCGGGCGGTTTCCCGGTCCATTTTTGGGAGTGCAAAAATGTCTCAACTCATCAAGAGCGTCAGCATCGAAAACATGGTTAACCAACGCAAAGGTGTGGTGGACCGCATCCGCCAGGCATTGGAGCTGCTGGCTGAGGCTGAGAAAATTGCTAGCAGCGCGCATGTGGGATTTCCGCGCCTGGTTATCGATAACGGTTACTCGCTGCGTGGCCGCGCGGCGGTTACAGGACCGTACGCGAACCGCAGCGAGGCCGAAGCGTGCATGATCCGTACGGTAGACGCTGAGGCATGGAAGTATCTGATGAACGAGTCGGGATTACGCACATTTATGGACGCGGCGGCCCGTGAAAAGTGGGACAAGCAGATTGCCGAGGGCGATATTCCCGAGCTTACAACCGGGAACGTCAAGGCGACATTCGGTCAGCTCTACAATGCGCGGGGAGACATGTTCGAACGTGGCGTTCTCGAATGCTTCCGGCGCCTGTCCTGGGACTACAGAACGAACCAGCCGTTCAAGTTCGGAAAGCGCATCATCGTGTCTTATCTGTTCACCAATGGAACGCCGAACCACCGCGTTACCGACGAACTGGACGATCTCATGCGGGTCTTTCATGTCCTCGATGGCAAGCCCGAGGCCGACCACCGCCAGGGCATGTATTCGCTGATCTGGACCGCATGGCGCGAGCGTCGGGAAAGTGAGGTGGAAAACGATTATTTAAGCGTTAAATGGTTCAAAAAGGGCACTGGGCACGTAATATTCAAGCGCCTAGACCTAGTTGACCAAATGAATCGAATTTTGGCTAAACACTATCCTGGCGCTTTGGCGGACGCCTCCAAATGATAACGATGTATATAAAAAACTATTTACAATATAAATATATTTATTTACTATAGAACCATGTTCAGCGGATCGCTGAGCACCGCGCCGGGCGGTTTCCCGGCCTCACTCGCGCATGCAGGAGCTATCTATGTCGATTAACCGTTTTGTCGTAACGGGGCTACGTGGGAGCCTACCCCGAACTTTGGTATACCGCAACGACGGGCAGGAGGATAACGTCGATTTGCCTGTTTTTTGGGTTTCGCTGCGAAAGTTGCCGGCTTGAGGTAAGGGGAATGACCGTGACAATAGTGGTTAGCAATCAAAAGGGGGGCGTGGGTAAAACCATGTTCTCCGTGCATCTTGCCGAATACTGCGCTGAACGCGCCAAGGTTCTATTTGTGGATGTTGACGGCCAAGGCAACAGCACTCGGTTTTTCCTCGACGATCGAGCCAAGGCCGGCAAAGGAGCCTCGCGTCTGTTCTCGGACGGGGAGGCCCCGGAGATCATCAAGGTGCGCGAAAACCTTGCGATTATTCCGGCTGACAAAACGCTGAATGACGTAGAAGCAGCACCGCTCGAGGTCATTATGCTGCCTCGGCGACATTTGGCCGCATGTGCCGCCGGTTACGATGTAGTCATCATCGATACGCCGCCTTCCCAGGGGCGCCGCTTGTTGGGTGCTTTGATAGCCGCCAACGCCGTGGTAACGCCATTAGGGCTGGACAAAGCCAGCTTTGAAGGTATCGAGGATCTGCTGAACGATATTAAGGTGGTCCGTGCAAAGATGAACCCGAGCATGCGCCACATTGGGATTCTGATCAATCGATTCAAACCTGCGAACAAGGAGCAGCGCGCCAACCTTCGAGCACTGCAGGCAGATTTAGGGGATCGAGTGTTATCGACGGTCCTACAAGACCGCTCTCCGGTCGGCACTGCTTTCGACAATCGCAAACCGATATGGAAGCGGAGCAAGGGCGAAAGCGCACAACGGGCCGCGCATGAATTTCGGGCGGCTTGCGAACTGGTTTACACGAGGGCCACGGCATGAGCGCATTATTTTCTAAAAGTTTGCATGAGTTGTTGGACGATGCTAACGCGGAAACACTGCGACTCATTCCCATTGATCTAATCGACCCGGACCCGGACCAGCCACGCAAGGAATTTATGGAAGGATCGTTGCGGGAATTGGCCGAGTCGATGAAATCCGAGGGGCAGATAGAGCCTATCGAGGTCACAGAAAGCGGTGACGGACGTTATATGCTGGTAATCGGCGAAAGGCGTTGGCGAGCCGCCCAGTACGGCGGCATCGCCGAGCTGGAGGCAAAAATTAAAACACTGGACCCGCGTCAGCGCTTGCGCCGTCAACTCATAGAGAATTTACAGCGGGAGGATATGTCGGCGCTGGACACCGCTCGCGCGATCAAGCGCTTGGTGGAAACCGAGGGCAGCGCGGTAGCTGCCGCAAGAGCCATCGGCAAAAGCGAGGCTCAAGTCTCTAAATACCTGTCTGTGCTCAATCTGCCGCCCGCCGCAAGCGAACTGGCAGCCACAAAAGTCACTCGCGACGTCGAAACACTTACGACTCTGGCGAAGATCGAGCGGGATGATGAGAAAGCAGCTCAAGCTATCGTCGAGGAAGCGAAAGCTACAGGCAAAATCTCGCGCGGAAGAGTTCGAGAAATAGCCCAACAGCTTAATGGGTCACTGCAAGGAAAACGCAATATGCGGAAGCTGAATGCTGATGCGGTCGACTCTGGCAACAAGGCAAGGACGCCTCGACAGCCCATTATTACCGCGGCTGAGCTTCAGAATAACGATCCCAAGCGGGAATCTAAGAGAAATGGCAACGGCGTGACTCAGCCTGTAGAGATACGCCGCACAGCTGCTCAAGAGGATGCAACATGGGCGAGCATTCGCAGCCCTGATGAGATCGTAGCGGAAATACGTCGTCAAGCTGCCCAAGACGATCCGACATGGGCAAGTATTTTGATGCGCGACCTGTTGATTCTCTGCGATGAATACGAACGACTGAAAATCAGGCAATAGTAGGTAATCAGCCACGATTGCCGGCATACCGGCAATCGTGGCCTTTAATGGTTTATCGATATGAGTAGATTATCAAAGATGGCTGGCGCACTAACACCCAGCGAGTTTGACCAGGCAATGGCGCGATTTCCAAGAATGTCGATCAAGGCTCGAAATGTCGCGCGCGCGATTCTGGTGGACGGGCTTACCTTTGATGAAGTAACGAGCACGTACGCGACAAGCCGGCAATTAGCCCATTCGTGGGCCTCCAAGGTGTATGAGGCATTCACTCCGGCTGGATGGGAATCAGAGTTAATTGTGCTACCGCCCGAAAAGATGAAGCTTGTTCGTGCCATGGAACGAGACGCGCGCGCCGAATGGGAGAGCTCGCTAGAGCATGGCCGTATTGTCAGGCGGCGAGCGTAGCTGTAGCGGGCTTTATTATCACCAGGAGCTTTTATGCCTATGCGGGATGTAATATGACATATCGAGTTTACTTGCGGTGGCCGGCTCAGAAAGTCACAGACAAAACGGTGACAGAAAGCCGAACGGTCGCCGAGCTAGCCTATAAAGAGCTGGTGATCCGAACCGATTGGCCAGCCGATGTAAAGCCACTCGGAGTCGCGTTCACCAAAGACGGTAAGCAACTCGCCTACCACAACTTTATGGATCCAAACAAAACAAGCTAGAACTACCTACCTGGTCGGAAGAGGACTGAAATAGAAACGAGCCGGGACTGCCATCAGTGCGTTTTCAGGGCCAGATTAGTTGCAACGATCCGGCCAGCCAAGGACTGGTTCAAATGCAGTTTGCTACACATGGGGGTATAGCAGCTACGCTCGCATCACTGAAATTGATCTATCATCCCGGCTCATGCGGGATTAGGGGTATAGCAGCTACGCGGTTCCGCTCAAGTCCCGGTCTACCTGCAATCCGTGGCAACGCCAGGCTCTTGTTTTCATTCACAAGACGCCTAAGTGCATACATTAGCGCAAAATTTTTTTGATTCTGCAGGGCAGGGGTATAGCAGCTACGGTATAGGGGTATAGAACCTACGCCGCGCCGTTAATGAAGCAGGCAAATTATTGAAAAAAATCAAATTTTAGAGGTGTAGAACGACTTTGTTGGGCTTCAGCCGTACCGGAAGCGTAGCCGCTATACCCCCATTGACGCAGAGATTCCTGGTCACGAGAATCACCCAAACCATATGAGGCCTGGATAATGGAAAACAAAGAACAATTGGCCGAAGTTTTGGATCTACCGGACAGCCAACCTACCGTTCAAACGGCGCGCCAGCGGAGACGCTCGGTTCCTTTGAGCCCTGTCGTTCAATTGCCACTGTGGCCGGAACCCAATCGCGGCATTCCTAACAGCATTCTCCGCTCGGCCTTGTTCGGAGTGGTTCGGCGCGGCCGACGGCGCTATGTGGAAAAGGAACTGATCGCCAGTTGGCCTGGCATCACGATCCGCTACACCGGGATGAAGCTGGACCAGTCCGACCTCGATGTGTGGCTGTTCGCTGTCCATCTTGCCCGTCACCACACGCTCGGCTCGCAGATCCGTTTCAGTGCCTATGGTTTTTTGAATGGCATTGGGCGGTCGCAAGGCAAACAGAACCGCGAATGGCTGAAAGCAGTACTCACCCGACTAACCGCCACTGCTGTGGAAATTGCGGTCGGCAAGCGGACCTATACCGGATCGCTGGTGCACGAGTTCTTTCATGACAGCGATACCAACGGGTATGTACTGACCGTGAATCCCCGCCTTGCGATGCTGTTCGATGACGGCTATTCGCTGCTGGTATGGCAGACCCGAAGCGCATTGCGTTCAGACTTGGCCAAGTGGATCCATTGTTTCGTCCGGTCACATCCACCGGGGGTTAGACACCAAGTCGGCATTGACGGTCTGCTCGAACTCTGCGGCTCTGAAAGCAAGAACATTCGGGAATTCCGCCAACGCTTACGGGAAGCGATGGGTGAGCTGGAGGCCCTCGGCGAAGTGAGTGATTGGTGCGCCAAGGACATTGTCCTCGAGTTCACGCGGGCCGAAACGGAAGCCGATCAAGATATCTCGGTAGGAGTACTCGCGAACGGAGGGCGGTTTGTGAACCCGACCGCCAAACAAAACTTTACGCTTATGGGGGAGTAAAGAATGGCAATCACCGCGAAAGACGTTTCGAAAACTTGCCTGCTGCGACGATGGAGCGCGGCTTGATGGGCTAAAGAAATGGAAGGCCGGCGAGTGCGCCAACACTCGCCGGCCGGGAATCATTCACCCGATTAACCGCATAAGGATGAGATGACAGGTCTCATTATAGCGCTATGATGCGCGACGGGAATAGGTGTGGCCATGATCCGGCCCATCCCCGCTGGTTCGCGCCTCCGGAAAACCATGCCAATAGGCCAGGCGTGCTGCGGCGGCTCATCGCGCGGATCCGCGAGTACTACGTTTCCCCTCAAAAAATCCTCCCCGGCCTCAACGCGGTCAACGAATCCGATCGACAACAGCGGAGCGAGCGGCGCGAGGCGTGTATCGCCCTGCTCGGTTGCATCCTCCATTACACCGAGCTGGTCACCCTCCGTGTCGGCATTCCACAGCCTGATGGATCATTTCAAGGCCTGACGATGGAATTCCTGGCGGAGATTTCCGGTCTCGGCGAACGCCGGGCAGAACGGGCGGTGCACGATCTCAAAGCCGCCGGCATCATTACCGTGCACCCTATCGCGCAACGCATCGATGACTGCGCTTATAAAGGCATCGCGGCCATTCGGACCGTATCTCGCCACTTGTTTGCGGTCTTTGGCCTCGGCCAGTGGCTTGAGCACGAACGCAGGAAGGCCAAGGAACGCCGCGATAAAAGGATGGAAAAGGCCCAGCGGAAAGCCCAAGGCCATATCCGGATGGTGATGAACGCGCAGCATGGCCCTAAACCCCAGATCAATATCGCCGGCGACCGAAAAAAGGACATGACCTCCGCCGCCGAGTTTTTCGCCGGTATTCGGGCGAGTCTCAAAGGCCGCGGTCCGCCCTCATAACCTTTGCCCTGTATCTCTTTTCCATCGCCAGCCATCCCTGGCTCGGCTCCGTTTCGCCTGATGTTCCCTGATCAGGCGAAATTGCCTTTCGAAGCGTGGCCGACGTGGGCTAACCGGCCGTCGATCAGACTGCTTACCCCTGATTTCGATGCTTGAATCGCTCCTTGGCGGAGCCTGTCTGAAAATAAGTGTCGGTGAAGCGAAGCAACAAAGATAGACGCTTAAGATAAATGTCGGTAATTGGTTTAAGGCAGTGGGAGCTTTGAAGTTAAGTGTCTACCACTTTGTCGTTAAGTGGCTCTACTTATTCAATTCCAATTAACAGTACAAGGAATAATGAGTTCGGCACAGCCTCACAACCATCTCACAACGGTATCCCACCCTTGGTCTAAGCGGCTGGACAGCGCTAAACGCGTTGTCCACCTTGCCGGCCAAGCCGGCAACCCTTCGGGCGCTAAGACCCGGACAAATCGCGCTCACCAGGGCCTAACGGCCCTGGCAACCGCTCAGCCGGGCGCGTGTGCGCGTCAAGGGAAAAAGCGACAAAGAAACTGGAAACGCCTCTTAAGCTTTTCAGGAAAAAGGGTAGAAATAACCGCTTCCAAGGTTTTAGGGATCCTTTCAGAAAACGGAAATCAGAGCACATCAAGATGACGTAGTTAATTGATTCAAAAGAACATTATTAACTCATGACATGACCATACAACGAGCCTTACGGCACTGATCGCAAATTATTGATTATCTTATTACTCAGCGCCGCTAACATACGATTTTTGCCGAATTCTGAGGCGGCCTCTATGACGCCTAGCCAAGCTAATCGCCACCTAGACACCTTGTTGGGGTCAGCTCACGAAACGGAAAAAATCGTACGCTAAGCCTCGCCGGGCACTCGTAGCGGTCGGAACTTGCCTTGCTCAACCTGCTTATTCTGCCGCCATATGTAGTCGCCGGTCAGGTTGATGTGCTCCCAGCCCAGCGGAGAAAGATGCGGCAGCAGCCTCTCGTCGATGTTCTTGCCCGAGTCGCGCAGCGCCTGGACTGCCCGCTCCAGGTAGACCGTGTTCCACAAGACGATCGCCGCCACCACCAGATTGAGGCCGCTGGCGCGGTAGCGCTGGTTCTCGAAGCTGCGGTCGCGGATTTCGCCGAGTCGGTTCAGAAACACGGCGCGCGCCAGCGCGTTCTTGGCCTCGCCCTTGTTCAAGCCAATCTGCACGCGGCGGCGCAGCTCGACGTTCTGCATCCAGTCGAGCGCAAACAGCGTGCGCTCGATGCGCCCCAGCTCGCGCAAGGCCACGGCCAGGCCGTTCTGGCGCGGGTAGCTGCCGAGCTTCCAGAGCATCAGGTTTGCCATCGGCGAGTCCTCGCCGGTGAAGGTCAAGTTCTCCTTGACGAACTCGATCCGTACGCCGCGCTTGGTGAGCTTCTGCACGATGTGCCGCAGGTCGTCCAGATTGCGGGCCAAGCGGTCCATGCTGTGCACCACCACCGTGTCGCCCTCGCGCACGAACGTCGGCAGCGCATCGAGCTGCGGGCGCTGAGTGTCCTTGCCCGACGCCTTGTCGGTGAACACTTTGTGCACCTGGACGTGTTCGAGCTGCCGTTCCGGGTTCTGGTCGAAGCTGCTGACGCGGACGTAACCGATGCGATGCCCCTGCAAGATGCCTCCCGAACCGGAAGTGTCAGGCAGAAATCTATGGCCCTTGGCGGCATCCGTCAAGAAATTGCAAACGCCGCTCTATTCTGACGGTTTCGCACGGGATGGTCTGACGCCAGGTTAGGGTATAGTTCAGCTTGACACTATCGAGTTATTCCTTCACATCGGGGAAGATCAGGCGGGACATGATTGATGTCAGCAGGGGATAAGCAAGGTCAACGGCTGGCACAACAGGATTTGTGCTGCTGAATGGGAGGACATTTGACCGAGCCATAGGAGCAGAAGACGCAGCAGTCTCCAGGATTCGGCTTCAGCACGGCACCGCAGCCTTTGCAATCATAAAAGAATTGGCAAGCATCGGTCGGCATGGTTTCCGTCTCGGCGTGGCCGCAATGCGGGCAGACGATGATCGATTCCAAGATCACGTCGTTCATTTCCCGGCCTTGACAGTAGAGGGATAACCGGCCGCCTGGGTCGCCTCGGTCAATTTGTCGACCGACGCGGCGGCATCATCAAAGTGCACAGTTGCGGTTTTACTCGCGTAATCCACCGTGACCTGCTGCACTCCGGAAACCTGTTCAAGCGCTTTCTTGACGGTGAGCGGACATACCGCGCACGTCATGTTCTGCACATTGAGGGCGACGGTTCGGGGTGCAGCCACGACAGCACCTGCCATGAGTGTTAGCGCCACAAAGAACGGAAGAACTCGGGTATTCATAGATGTTCTCACTCAGTAAAACAACGGAGCGAACCACGGGAAGGCCAGCAGGCCGAGCAAGGGAATTGTCACCGCCCAGAAGATGAAGCGCTGTTTATGGATGGTTCCATCTTCCGCGCAGAGCTTTCCAGGTTCGCAGGTTTGCGGAACGATATAGAGCTTGCGGAAGGCCCATCCGACAAAAAACAGCGCGAGCAGGAGAAAGATCGGGCGTAGCGGCTCGAAAGCAGTGAGACTGGCCACCCATGCCCCGCCAAGCCCAAGGCTCAGCAAGATCAAGGGCGCGACGCAGCACAAGCTCGCTCCTATCCCGGCAAGAACGCCAGCCGTTAGGGCTTGTTTCTGGTTCATGGCAGTAGCCCGTGTTATTTCGAGGAGCGTACTATAAACTCCGTACCTAGGTACGGAGGCAAGCCCCATGACACCCGAAAGCTTCACGATTGGCAGGTTGGCGAAAAAGGCTGGGGTGAACGTCGAGACCATCCGTTTTTATCAACGGCGCGGCCTGCTAGCGGAACCCGATAGGCCGCTCAAGGGTGTTCGGCGTTATACCGAACGTGACGCCCAGCGTGTGCGCTTTATCAAGCAGGGCCAGATGCTCGGGTTTTCACTGAATGAACTCGCGGAATTGTTGAGTCTTGAGGATGGGCAACACTGTCGGGAGGCGAGGGATATTGCCCTGAAAAAACTTGCCTCGATTCGAGAACGGATCGAAGGATTGCGCACCATAGAAAAAGCACTGTCCAATTTGGTCGAAAGCTGTTCCCAAAATACAGGCGCGGTATCTTGCCCCATTATCATGGCCTTGCTGGACGCCTCAGAGCTCTAGCGTACGATTTTTTCCGTTTCGTGAGCACACCCCTTGTTGATCTTGACGGCCTTGCAGCCCGTGATAGAGTGGAGGTGAGACAATTTTTGTCAAAAATTGTAGTACCAGGCTAATCAACTAAGGCTTATGTTTATGGCTACAAGCACCATGCACATTTCCCTGCCAGAGCCCCTCAAGCGATTCGTCAAGGAGCAGGTGGAAAAAGAGCACTACAGCACGCCGAGCGACTTTATTCAGGCACTCATCCGCGCGGAACAGAAGCGCCAGGCCGAAAAGCGCCTGGAAGAGATGGTCCTGGAAGGACTGGCGTCCGGGCGAGGCATGACGCTCGATTCTCCCGAGTGGGACACGTTTTGGAGGCGGATCGATGAAAAGATCGCCAGTAAAAAGTAAACAACAGGAATGAAAAAGAAAACCATCGTCTTCAGCAAGAAGGCTGAGGAGGACATTGCATCCATCGTCGCCTACATCGCGTTAGACCATCCGAGCGCCTCCCAAGCGTTCCGTGAATCCATCCGACACACCTGTTCCCTGCTGGTGGAGATGCCAGAAATGGCGCCATTTTGCAATTTCGGCCATTCCAGGCTCATGGATATCCGTCTGTGGCCTCTCAAGCACTTTGAGAAGTACCTGCTCATCTACCGCGTCACCGAAGAGTTCCTCGAGATCATCCGGGTGGTCCATGGGGCGCGCAACCTGCCCGCCCTCTTCGAAGCAGAAAACGAATCGGACGAATAAAAGCATCTTCCCCCGCTTACCAGCTGGGTTTGATGTTTTTTAGCGGTAGCTAGTACGGTGCGTATACGGAAAAAAATCCTTCAGAGAAGAGGTTTTTAGCTGTTGATTCAGTGGAGGCTGAAACTGCTGGATCAAATCACGCTCAATCCGATCTCGACTGTCCTTCCTTGTAATCACTGCCGCTAGGACAGCATTTGCCCCTTTAAGGAAAGCAGCTAACCATTGTTCGTGATTGCTTAATCTGGCTTGAAAGCTATCGGTTTGGCCAATATAGAGGGGCACCCAAGAGTTCTGAGGCTGGTTTTTACGACAGAACATGTAAATCCCGGCCACATTGTTCCAGACTCCCTTGTAGTTGTAGATACCAAAAGTAAACGTTTCTCCGGACGGAGAGGTCCAGATGACTGAGTCAGTCATATTCGTGTCCTCAGATGGAGAGTCACCACCAGATTACGAATATACCACTAATGGTGCTCGTAGAATATTTTTTAAACTATATGTAGTTTTCGCTAAAAGACAAGACCGATAAAGATACAACCGGACCATAAAAAGCGCCTGTCTTTTCGGACAAGCGCTTCTGCCTTTGATCCCCCGAAATCCACCAGGGCCGCAGAAAGGATCAAAGATTACCGTGCTACTTGAGTTTCATGGTTAAAGCCAGGATTGCCACAAAGAGGCTCAGCACAGCGATGAGGCCGGACACGCCGCCACTAGCCATAACATCCCTTAAGAGAGTTATCATAGATATCTCCAACAGCTCTACACATTTGCTTTTGGAAAACTAACAGTACCTATTTCGCAGATAGGTACTGTTACCCTTCAGTAATACTAACTTTTTCAGTCAGCATTGCCTTAATTACCCAGTGTATCAGGTCGTCATTTTGCGCTTGAATTTTGCATGGATGACTGGCCTCGACGTCAGAATTATCTAAAAAAGATGTCCCGAATTAGAAGTCATTAAAAATACCTAAAAACTAAAAAACGCCACGGGAGTTTGATTCCGAGGCGAAAAGAACAAATCACACGCCCAATATTCCCCAAATCTCCCCGATCGAGAGATCCTGGGGCTTCAGTGGATGCCAGTGGTTGATAGAGGTACGAAATGGCAAAGTTACCAAGACAGTCGTTCACAGCAGAATTTAGAGAACAGGCCGTAAAATTGGTGTCGGACGAAAAGCTGACGCTGCCGGAAGCAGCACGGCGTTTAGGGATGTCGGCAAAAACGCTGACTTTCAAGGATTGGGCAATTCTGATAAGGAGATTCCGTGATTCGTCCTGGTAAAGGCACAAGCAGTCAAAAATCCGGAACTGATCCATTGCCGTCGTTAGTTAGTCATACGCAAACCGGTTATCCATAAGGATTAATCACACGCTGTTGCCGACGGCTCCTTCTTGCTCGCAGTCAGTATGTGGAGCCGAAAATGTTACGCACGAATCACTTTTCCTTCGGAGGTTGCTCCATCCAACGAGAAGATAACTAGCCTCATGTCATGGTTATGCTTATGCTTTTGTAAGCATGCAGGCGCTTTGCTATCACCAGACTAGGAGGAAGAGTTGGCCGAGACCGGAAACACCGCCGAGCAGGCGGAGATTATGGCGAGCGAGTTGTTCAGCGAGTTCTTCTGGAATAAGTTAGGGCCAGTGAATCACGATTGGCCATGTGAGGATCCGGAGCGGCACAAGGCAGAAGACCATCCATGTGATGTTGTCTACTACTATGAAGAACCGTATGCCGTGCGGCAGACGTACGTGCATTGCGACTTGAAAAGCTATGCCAAGGGTACCATCAAGCAGGCAGCCGTGAAGGCTGCTGTCGAGAGCCTAGCTAAGCAGGTGGCGTGCGCAGAGATGAGCGAGACGTGGCGTAGTCTGCACACCCACGAGAATGTCACGTTCTCCGTCAACGGTTTGCTTTTCATCTACAACCATGACGGTGAGTACGAGGCAGACTTCCAAAAAAACCTCATTCACATTCCGCCAGAATCCTTGCAGTTGCCGAGGGGCAGCCGCCTCTTCGTGCTAGGTCCAAAGGAAATCTTCTGGCTAGATAATATTCGTGATGAAATTCAGCGGATGAGAGGCAAGAAAAGTCCCGAAGTTCCAAGCCATGAATATTGTTTCTACTTTCACCCTCAACTTGTAAGGCGAGCCAACCTTCAGGTGCGAAAAGCGAAGGCCGCGACGCTCGAAACCCTCACGTCCCCTATTATCATCCTTGAGCACCACGACCCCAAGGGCAGCGCAAGACGGGGCATCATCGTCTTCTATTCCCGTTCCGGAGAGACGACAGATGAGTTCATGTATCTCATTGACATGCTCCGTAAGTATGAGCTTTTAGATGACCAGACGTCTGTTGTGATTAAGAGCCTATCCCAGTAGGAACAAAAGCGTGATGAGCGACCTCTAATGCCGAAATTTCGAGTCAAGAGGGGCTCTTATGGGACTGGTGACGAAAGATGATGGCTGGCGCATTCCGGATGAGCTGTGGGAACGGATGGAACCGCTCTTGCCGCCGCGTAAACCGCATCCGCTCGGGTGCCATAACCCGCGGGTGCCGGACCGACAGGCGATGAATGCGATCTTGTTTGTGCTCCGGACCGGGTGTCAGTGGAATGCGCTGAACGCCACCGGGATTTGCTCCAGCAGTTCGGCCCATCGCCGCTTTGTCGAGTGGACCGAAGCCGGGGTGTTCCAGGCGTTCTGGCGCGAAGGACTGCTGGCTTATGATGCGTTGAAGGGCTTGGACTGGTCGTGGTTGGCCATGGATGGGGCCATGACGAAAGCGCCGTTGGCGGGTTCAAAAAAACGGGACCGAATCCGACCGACCGGGGCAAACAAGGTGCGAAGCGAAGCCTGTTAACCGATGGCGCGGGCCTGCCGCTGAGTGTGGTGATTGCCGGCGCCAATCGGCACGACCTGAAGCTGGCGCGGTCCACCTTGGCGGCCATCGGCGTCCCGCGCCCTGTACCCACGCCGGAGCAGCCGCAAGGCTTGTGCCTGGACAAAGGCTATGACTATGACGAGGTGAGGGACTTGGCCAAGGCCTTTCAGTTTACCGCTCACATTCGAGCGCGCGGTGAGGAGGCCGAAGCGATCAAGAAGGAAGCCGGTTTCAAGGCGCGGCGCTGGGTGGTCGAACGGACCCACAGCTGGCTCAACCGATTCCGCCGGATTTTGATCCGCTGGGAAAAACGAACCGACACCTATCTTGCCATGCTGCACTTGGCCTGCGGCATCATTACTTGGCGGGCAACGGGTCTACTGGGATAGGCTCTAAGACGCTCATGGCCTCACCGATCTCTTCGCCGATGTTTCAGAAGGCTCAGTTGCAGTACATCGAAGGCTTGGTCGGGGGAAATGCGTCGACCGACCTTGGGGACTATGTGAACGCAATTCGCTACGAACCAATGTCCCACATCAAAACGACCTACTCCAATATCGATTTAGGGACTTGGGGATGAACGAGTTTCTTGATTACCTGAGTGCCAGCGACAATGACATCTACGACCTCCTGATCTCCGGAAAGCAGCGGTTGACGGAGTCCGTGCTACGCGAATTCGCCAGAGATCGAGGCATCTTTTGTTCCCCGGAAGACGACAGAGAAGACCTGGCGGACTATCTGTCGATGTTACCTCATGGGTTTCACGATGTTGCGGCGATTGTTCAAAAGCGGGATCCTGGTCACCGACGGGAAAAAACAACGTTCGTGCGGCTTAACACTTCAATGCCCGTTGAAGAATTAAAGATGGCAGCTGCCGAGTACGCAGCTGCCGTCACCGGGAAGGAGCATGTTGTTTACCGACCAGCCGCGAACGACGGCTTCGTTGTAAACGTCGTGTACGACGAATTCAATCGCTCCAGAACTAGGCTTTTGCAGCGCGAACGACAGGAGGCGGATATCGAATTCCTAGTACAGGATGGTCAGACTGTCGTGAGACTGCCAGCAACGGACAAGGCGAAGAAAATCGTCGCGGCATTGAAGGAGAACGTGGAACGTCGAAGGAAGGAGACCATCGATGAGGAAAGAGTTGAACTGACGGGCCTTGCGACGCCCGAGCTACGTTCCAAGTTCTTCACCAGGCTCATTTCCTCGTTGCCCAAATTCCGCCTTCGCAACGTTATGAGCCTGAAGGTTTCGTCCCATCTTTCTGAAGATGGTGAAGAAGATGAGGCGCTTGACTTGGAAGAAGACGACGAAGTTGCAGCTGGGGCGGAAATGTTCGCAGCGGTCGTGCACAGCATGCATATGAGCGGTCAGAACCTAGTGCAGTCGCAAGAGTACAAGGATCTGACGGCTCGAGGCTTCTACATCACGGCGATTTCTTGGCGATCGGAGTCCGAAGGTAATCCACCGGACATCATCCAATTCGACGCTGGCTTCCAGGATCGCAAGAGAGGAACGGGTTTCAAGTATGCGGTTCAGGGGGCTTTTCGGGCGCACAAAGGGTCGCATCGAAAAACGATCGTCCACGTCAGCGACATGGAAAAAGCCAAGTTGTTAGCCCTGCTTGAGTTGACAGCCCGCCAAGTGCTTATCAACTTACTTGAAGAAGCCAAGGGCGTGGACGAGGTAGTCGAAGGGGGCAGGGATGGCGCGGCGGTATAGATGGTTACGGGCACAATGGCCCATCTCCATGAGGACGTTGGCGAATCGACTCAAAGCCAGGCCATTCGGTAGCGATGTCTCGCACGGGTTTGTCATTGACAGGGTCCGTGATGATCTGCTGGAGGGGCGCTATGTCGAACGGGTTGAGTACACCGAGACGGTCACAGATCCGTTCGGGGTCGAGCTTTCCTTTGAGCGCATTGAGTTTCGCCAGAGCTCCTTCCGAGCTACTGTCTTCGGCGCGGGCCTGGAGGTCCGAGATCCTCCACGCAGCCTGCAACCCCTCATGAACCGGTTATCAGAAGCGACCGATTTCGAGGTAGTCATCACGCCGCACATCGTAGATGTACTAGCCTGGGCAGCACAGTTCCAAGGTAGCTCTGGACTCTCGGCCGTCGTTGATTCGCTTCATATGACTGCCTTACAGGTTGAGAAGGGTATTACTGCGAAGGTCGTCTTCAAAGGTGATCGAGACGTGCGAGAAGCAAGTACGCTGCTAGCTGGCAAGCGTCCGTTCTCCTTGGAGCGGATCCAATTGAGGCTACCAAAGCCATATTTCGGTACGGTGATTCTGTCGAGTGCAGCTGCGGCAACATTGAACGTGGACGATCCGAATGATGTTCTTCTCGAGAATTTGCGCGGTGACCTAGTCGACGCATTGAGGTAGCGACAGGCCGCTCTGTAGCTCAGTGAAGAATGCCCGCACTTGGCCGAATACCGGAAGTTCACTCTGCCCGCCCAGGTATCCGTTCAGGGCACGCAGCGGCCGATTGACAGGTTCCAATGACATAATGACCAGCCGGTTCCCGCAATAAATGCTCAATGGCGGGATGGAATGCCGCAGACGGGTCTAATAATTTGAACCCCGTTAGTTGCAAGTTAATCCGGTCCAGAAATCGCGCTGATTGCAGTCCCTGGCCGCTTCGATTGCTGTTTGCTACAGGTAGGCCCGGACGCTGTAGGCCAGGTTGCGACACTAAAGCTATCGTACTTATGGGCCTTGCGCCGCGCCGCAATCGTTTTCAGGTCGTTGTAGCCGTCCACGAAAGACCCGCAGAGATCCCGCTTAACCCCGCCCAGGGGTGAGCCTTGGCGACCCCATACCCGCGTAATCAACCAGTTTCCAAAGAGGTCCCTGGCCAAGAACACCAGGTAATAGCGAGTGTCCCGATGCCAACGCAGATGGATGAGGGTCACGGGCGTGAAGCTCGGTTTGGTCCAGTGCATAAGAATCACCTCGCGCCGTTCGCCTAATCCTGTGTTTTGGTCCTGGTTTTTTCGCGGGTCTTGGCCATCCCGACCCACTCGTGTTGCAAACGCTCCACTTGGGAGACTAGCTCCTTAATGCGGTCCTGCTCCACCGCTAACCGCTCGGTTAACCGACCGTTTTCAACCTCTAATTGGCCAATGCGTTGTTCGGCCGCAGCCTGTTTCTCCTTTGCCGTCTCGATCTGCGCGTTAAACCGTTGAAACTGTCGTTTATACTCTTGTTTGGCTTCCTCCTTTTTTCGGCCGAGCTCATCCACGTTAGCCTGCAAGGCTTTATGATCGCGCCGGCAGATTTCCAAGTCGGCGGTCAAGCGCTCCATCTGACGCAGGGCTTGACCATGGGCCTCCTGTTCTACCGTCAGCGCGGCGCGGAGCCGTTCGACTTCGGCACTCGCCGCATCCCGTTCAGCGCTGGCCCGGATCGCGTGTTCTGTTTGCCGCCTAGTTTCGGTTTCCGCCTCGGCCCGAGCGGAGCGCTCAACCTCCAACGCCGTCGTCAGTCGTCTGAGTTCCGCGTCGTGCTGGTCGCTGGCGTCTCGCGCCGCCTTCTCGGCGGCTGCCAGACGTTCCCGGAGCTGGGCGATTTCCACGGCCTGCGCGTGGGCCTGGGCCTGCGATTCGGCGAGGCGCTGGGTCAGGCCGGAAACCTCGGCTTTCGTTTCATCGAGCTTCGCCTCTAGATCATCAACGGTCTGCGCCGCGTCCGCCAGCTCGCGCTCGGCCTGCTCGCGTTGCTCGCCCGCGGCGCGAACCACATCGGTGACCCGCCTTTCGGAGGCCTTTACGGCCTTATCATTCAGCTCAACGGCCAGAGCAGCCAGGCGTTCGTTCAGGGCTTTGGTGACGGCGGCCAGTTCCTCGGCGACCTCGACGGGGAGCTCGGCGACCGGCTCGGCCTGAGTGACGGCCTGCTTGGCCAGGTGCTCGTCCCAGACCTGTTTCAACCGATTCGGATTACCGCCACCGACCCGCTGGCGCAGGGCAAAACCGGTGACGTTGCGACCTAGGGCTTGTAAGGACTCGCCGGCGGCAATGATCTCTTCAGGGGCAAATTCGGCTGGGCGCATGAGAAGGCTCCTTGGGTGACGGACCAGGCGCTTATATTATATAAATAAACAAAGAAACAAACAAACTAAATACAAAACAAATAAATAAAGTAAGGTATAAAGGCGTTTCGGAGAGGCGCAAGGCCAATTGAAGTAGCCAAAAAACCGCTGGCCAATTTACATGTCGTTTTCAGAAGGCGACTGCACCAGTTCATTGGGCTGGCCGTTCTATGTGCAGCGGACTTCTGAACGAGCCGTGTCAGCCGTCCTATGCACGAGCTGCCGCGAGTGGCCGGAATTGTTCAGAACTCCCGTGCACGATGCCACCTTGTCCGTCAAAGGATCATTAGTCGGTCATGCCGGACAATGTCCGGCAACGTACTTGTTTAATGAGTTGTCGGACATTATGATAGGCGGACGGAATAACGGACAAAGGGCAAGCAATGGCACTGATCGGCTATGCGCGGGTATCAACGGCGGAACAGGACACCGCCTTACAGAGGGACGCGCTACGCAAGGCGGGCTGCGAACGGGTGTTCGAGGACATGGTGTCCGGGGCGAAGGCTGACCGGCCCGGCTTGGCTGCCGCGCTGGCCTATCTGCGCGACGGCGACGTGCTGGTTGTCTGGCGACTGGATCGGCTCGGGCGTTCCCTGCCGCACCTGATCGAGACAATAGGCGCGCTGGAAGCGCGTGGCGTCGGCTTCCAGTCACTGACCGAAAGCATAGACACCACCACGCCGGGCGGGCGGCTCATCTTCCACGTGTTCGGCGCGCTGGGCCAGTTCGAGCGCGACCTGATCTGCGAGCGCACCAAAGCTGGGTTGGCCGCCGCCGCCGCACGCGGACGAAAGGGCGGGCGCAAGCCGGTCGTCTCCGCCGACAAGTTGCAGCGGGCGCGGGAGCACATCGCCAACGGGCTGAACGTCCGCGAGGCTGCAGCGCGCCTCAAGGTCGGCAAGACCGCTCTATACGCCGCGCTGCAAGCTGCGAGTGCAGCCGACTCCTGACATTTCGTGCAAGTCGCCTTCTGAAAACGACACTGGTCCTTATATTGCGTTAAAAATGACAGAAAGGGGCCTTGTAAATTTTTTTACCGCACATCGCCCCGACACTTTTCCCGTGGACAGGTAGGAGTCTTTGAGGTATAAAAAAGTTGCACCTATCGCAACTTTTTGAGGTGACGCCATGACCACGACCATGGGCATCAAACTTGACGAAGACACCCGCGCCCGCCTGAAGGCCCTTGGCGCAGCCAAGCAGCGCTCCCCACATTGGCTGATGCGCGAAGCGATCCGCGAATATCTGGACAGAGAAGAACAGATCGAAAGGCGCAATGCCGAAGCCGATGAAGCATGGGAGGAATACAAGCGCACCGGCCAGTTCGTCAGCAACGAGGCTATGACGGCATGGCTTGACACCTGGGGAACTGACAAGGAAGGCCCATGCCCGGACTTCGAGCCCCGACGCTGAAATGGTCCCCGGCCGCGCAACGGGATGTTGTTCGGCTGCGGGAATTCATCGAACCCCACAATCCCGACGCTGCCCGGCGTGCCGCCGAGAGCCTGAAGAAGGCGGCGAAGCTTCTCATGACGCATCCCGGCATCGGTAAGCGGCTTGAAGGCCGCGACGACCGGGAACTGTTCGTGCCATTCGGGCAGCGCGGTTATGTCATACGCTACCGGCTGGACGGCGACGATATTGTGATCCTGAGAATCTGGCATAGCCTTGAGGACCGATGAGGGAAAGCAGTAGTAAGTCCGCAAGAGAAGTGCCGTGCGTTCAGACGAATCACGCCAGCACCCGCACGACGCAGCCTTACGACCGCCGTTGCGATGAAATAACGCTTGGCGAAGTATTAACCAGTGGTGCTAGTTGGCCTCAGACGAAGGTTGCATAATCAAAGACTTGCGTGAGCGCATTTACTCCGGCCCCGGACTCGCACCATCGTAGGTCATTGATTTGTGGTGCCAAGAATGAACTAGCACCACTGGTTATTAGGCAGAATAGTATTTCGCCTCCCTATTATCAAAGGCAGGACGTGTGCCCTCCAACACATCAATCAAGCATTGATTGGTAATAGGCGATTCAATCGAGCCAGGTGTATAGGTAACGCAATTTCCGGCTGCGCGATCAATAGAAGCATGAATTATCTGTTCAGCATCACACACAACAGCGATATTTGGGCTGTGAGTTACCATTATAATTTGCCGTGTCTTCTTAACCTCTTTTATGACTGGAATTAGCAGACGATAAACTGTGTGGCTATCTAAGTTTTCCTCTGGCTGATCGACGACGATTGGTTTGTTGCTTCTATCAACCAGCAAATAGAAGACTAATAACAAAGTGCCGCGTTCACCCGGTGAGAGTTGGCTTAAATCCTTACTGTCGAGCTTTAACGCATATTCCGGTGCGAGGTAATCAAATGACCATAGAAAGTCGTATAAATCATTTACCAGCACGTTTTTCTTCATTTGTTTTTCGATAGCGTATTTTGGACGTTTTTCGCTCCGATGATCTTCGCTTAAAAGCTCAACAATCTTTTCTGCAAATTTCATGGCATCTTCTGACTGGTTAAAATCATATTCTTTAAGTACATTGTTAAGTAAGGTCGAGCCTTGCTCTTTACCACAAAAAGACCCATTCACGCCCTGATTGATAAACCTATCAAAAAATGCCTTTGCGAAACCTCTATCCACGATGCTGCTATCAAAACTAAGGCGAAAGGCGTCCTTAATAAGAGGATTGTTTTGAATGAGCTGCTGGGCAGGTGCAAACAATTGCTGATACACATTTCTGGTTTCAGTTATTTTTTCGTAGATTAAGGCGGCAGTCGCTTTCTGCTGTTTTTTGATATGTGCGATTTCGTTTGGTAGCTCCTTACACAGTAACCGCAATTGCTCTTCAAAGAACTTAAGAGAGTCAGCTTGGTTTGCATTACCGGTAATTAGCGCCTCGCGTTGCTGCCATTTTTGTAGGGCGCTTAAATACTCTTGGTAACGGAGATTTGGCGCATCCAATTCATGCTTCAACTTATCGATGGTTTTCTCTGTATCTTGGCGCTTTAACAGCAGACTTTCGTTTCCGCCTTCTGCTAAAAGCATGTCAAGTTTGACTTTCTCATTTTCCCAGAACTGTCTCTTCTGGTTGAGCATGGTGTAATCGGTGCGCAGTGTTAAGATTTGCTCAATTGGTAAGTCAAGTGCTGCAACCTCTAGGGCTATGTCTTTCTTTAGCCGCTCAAAATCGCTGACAAAATTGCCAAGGCGAATTTCCAGCTTGCGGAGTTGCTCCAACTTGCCTGTGGCTTCTTTGCGTTTCTCCTGAGCCTGCGCAATTTCATTATTAATATCACGCAATTTCCCGCGTGTGGCGTCCAGTTGCTCAGATATTTTGGATGATGCTGCCTTTTCTTCCTCGGTCAATGCATCGGGTTTTTGAACTTCCGGCGGCTTAATTCCAAGATGTGCTGTCAGCTCTTGTTTCTTTTCTTTTAGTCTGGCTTCGAGTGTTTGGCGATATTCCGATGTCGCTTTTTGTTCCAGCCGCACCAGTTCGGTATTAATGGTTTTTAGGCTTTGCTTGAGAGTGCCAATCTCTTTACCAATTTCCTCGGTTTTGTAGGCGATCAGTTCGTCTAAGGATTGCTTATCGAAGCGGTTTTCCTCAGGAATGCGTGAGTAAATAACCTTACGCAACTCTCGTTGGAATTCGCTCTGCTCGCCGGGGGCAGTCTCCGTGCATACATTCTCTAAATATTTCTGGGGGATGTATTTGATACGTTCCACGTCAAGCAGGTCAGATTGATCGCTTAAGGATTTTGTCGTTTCTGTGCCATCTTCCCAATGCGCAATAAGTTCAAAATGCTTGGAAATTCTATTGTTTTTCTCGCAAAAGCGGCTAGGTGTAAGAAATGAAAAATGCTCACGGTCACAGTGCGCGTTTCCGGCTAACGCAATAATATCTGCAAGTGCGCTTTTGCCGCTCCCCTTGTTGCCGATAATCGCAATCATGTCGTGATTTAGGGGCAAATCACAGTTAAACCAAGCGTCATCAATACTGCTATCCACCTTCTTCCTAATTTGCAGGCTGCTAAGGAAATTTGTCCGGTTATTGGTAACATGCACCAGCTTTGGCGGTCGTTCCCCAATATAGACACGATCCTCGGGTTCAATCAGGATTTGCTCAAGCCCCTTAAAGGATGGGTCGGCCTTCACCCAACAGTATTTATTGGTTGGCTGTGAGGTTTTGTCTTTTAATGGCCCAATCTCTTCCCGTGCGCTATGTGTGTCGCTGCCTTTAATGCAAGGCTTTGGTTTGCCAATCCATTGCCTGTACTCAGCCTCTGTTAGCCTCGGATTTTTCCAGAGGAAGAAATCGCGTTGATTCTGATTACTAGACCCTAGGATATCGGCGGTTTTTGTCAGGGTTGCCTTTATATATCTATCAGTTTGTGGGTCAATATTGCCTATGCCGCCATACTCATCGTAGGGAAGCCACAATAAATATTTTCCTCTGAATGTGGCATCACCCTCTAATTGCTCCTTAACCTCCTTGAGGCTGACGCATACGTCATTTAAGAGAAAATTTTTATCGTCATAGCGGTTCCCGATGGATTGACCATCAACCATGAAACTTCTTATCAGGCGTTCGATATCGCTTATATTCACCTCGTTGTTAAAAATGAGATGAAAGTTTATTCTCTCTCCTGATCTTGACTCTGATCTGCCCTGGCGACTTACCAATAGATTATCCATCCGGCATTCAACCACAGGCAATAAAGCCTTAGAGCGTAGTTTTCCCAACGCTTCACGATAGGCTTCATTACCCTTATGGCTTTCTTCTGGATCGTCAAGGCGGCGCAGTGTTTCCTTATAGCCATCGACGGAAAAATAATCATTGATCCCAATGACAGCGCATTTAGAACTGGCGGTCTGAATAATGTATTCTTCCCAGCTACCGGTATAGTTAGCCGATGCTGGACTATGAACGTGCAAATCCCAAATTCGCCATTCTGAACCTTTTGGATATTTATTCCCCATAGATCCGCCTCGTATTCTTCTTTTATGTTTTTTGTAAAGACAGCTGCTGTTGAAAAGGCGATTAGCAGACTTGCCTTGCCTATCTCAACTCAAACTGCCCTTCATCCCATTTGTCCGTTGTGTGTTCGTTGAGAGCGATCCCTAGCTTTCCGGGATCGGTGACGAGCAGATAACGCCAGGTACCATGCTGACCTAATCGATTAACAGCCTTGACCCACCGTTGCGCCGCCTTAGCTTTTGCGTCGGCATCGTCAGTGACCTGACCTTTGATTTCTACAATCACATTGAAACCTTTGTCGGTCACGATGATGAAATCCGGCACATAGCGGGCCGGAATGCCTTTGTAGCGATACGGGATAAAAAAACCCAGCCGTTCGTTCTTCACCCACTTCTTCACGCCCGGATGGCTGTCAAGCAGGAATGCGGCGCTTTGCTCCCATTTTTTGGTATCGGCCACCATCGCGTTGAGGTGGCACTTGGTCACTGGATAGATGGGCTTGGTGGTGTGGAAATCGACGAACAGTGTACTACCCCGTCCGGCGGCGCCTTGGAGGATAACCGCAACCTCGGCGTTGTTCGAGTCCGAGGATGAGCCTTTCTTGATGGCTTCCAACAGCGCGCCAATGGCTGCTTGCATATACTCGCCTACCAGCAGTACGTCACAGGGTTGGCTATCACCCTTCCGCTCCAGCTTTTCGACGAGGAAACGTTTCGCTGCAAAGGCGACTTTGGGGAATAAGATCTGTACCGGCACCGCCGCGGCGCCGTTGTCGCTCTGCCAACGGATGCAGATTTCCCGCGCCAATCGGAAAGCGACCTGCTGTTCCCGAAACATGGCCCGCCATTCTTTCAACGAGAGTATTGGCTTTTCACCGGGGCCATAGGCGGCCAAAGCGCCTTCCGGCGTCGTCAGCGGGGTCAGTTCGACTGTTTGCGGAATTTTCATCGGGTCGATCGTGACCTTGGCGATCTGGCTCCAGTCCACAAAGACCTCGAATTGCCCGGACTCGTGATAGCCGGTCACAATCGGGAAAGTGATTTCGTACTCCGCCTTCTCGGGCACCGAATAGATATGGTTTGGGTCAGGTGTTGGCGGTGTCGGGCCAACGGGCGACACCTTAAACGGGATCAGTTCAAAGGGAACCCCAAAGACCTTAGCCGTTTCTTCAGTAAACATCTGGGTTTCTTCGTTGAGCGCATAGCTCTTCCGGCGTAAGGCACGACCGACAACCTGCTCACAGAGCAATTGCGAGCCGAAGGGACGCAGGCCGACGATATGAGTGACGGTGTTGGCATCCCAGCCCTCAGCCAGCATGGCGACGGACACGATGCAGCGAATGTCCCGGCCTGGCGGAATACGTTCGTCCATCCATTTCAGGGAACCATCGTTGTCCTCGCTGGCCACCTTTTCATTGTGCTTGCGAACGAGTTCCGACCACTCTTCTGGGACTTTGCCGCCGGGCCATTCGGCCTTACCCACGGTATCAAGAATAAACCGGAGCCGTCGGGTTTCGTCCTTCGTACCACCTTCTTCAATGTCCTCAATGACCTTCGAGTCAATGCGCACCGTGACTTCCTGTCCCGGTTGGTTCTTGAACCACGGAGGCGCTACGCCGTAGCTGTCATTCCCATTTGCCAGCCACGCATAAACTTCCTTGGCGACAGCGGTATCTCGACAGACCACGATGAACACTGGGGGGACAGGGTGTTTGTGTTGCTGTTTTGAAGTACTTTCCCATTCCTGAAAGCGCTGATGCCATTCCGCCGCCAGCAGATTGATGGGAGCGCTGGCGTAGTTCATCACGAGTTCAGGAGTCAGCTTCGAACCATAACCTTCCTCTTTGGCTTTGGCCTGAACCCAACGCCAGATATTGAAATAAGCTGCTTCATCCGCCCCGGTGACATCCCGCGCCGGTAGCTGCGGAATCTTGACCAGACCGGATTCAATGGCATCGAGCAGCCCAAAATCCGAAACGATCCACGGGAACGGCTTGCCGACTTCGTTGCCTGAGCCCTGAATATAGAAAGGGGTGGCGGAGAGATCGACACACAGATTAATGCCCCGCTTGCGGCTGCCTCCGGCCAGCTTGTTGATTCTGTCTAAGCCCTCAATCCATATGGTTGCCTCGCGGTCGTTTTTCTTGGCGAGTTCTTTGTCTTCATCGAGGAATTGCTCATCTTCAGCGACATCCCCGCGCCGGTAAGCATGGTGAGCTTCATCATTGAAGACCAGCCAATGCGGACTGCGGCCCTTGCCAGAGCCGAGCTCCTGCCGGATACGCTTGAACCAAGCTGCATCGGATTCGAAATATTTCACTTCGACCGTTTCATTGGCTTTTCCGGCATTCTTGACAACTTCCACCGGTTCACCGGTCTTGACCACCCTTGCGGAGTCTCCGTTGACGGTGTTGGTTTCTTTCTTCGCCAGCCGATGCCAGTTGGCAATCATCACTTCGCCGCGCCGCAGTTCCTCCATCCGATGCGGCGGCACGAGCTGGCGAGTGCGATACAGGCTCAAATCGCCGAGTGCCGGGTCAAGCTCCTGCAACCGCTCGCGGATGGTGACATTCGGACAGACGATCAGAATCGTGTCGGAAAAGCGGTCATCGGTAGGCGCAGCCACGCGGTTCAGGATTGACCACGCCGCCAACATCCCCATGACGGTTGTTTTGCCGGAACCGGTCGCCATTTTGCAGGCATAGCGGACGAAGGCTCGGAAACCAGCCGCCTTAGTCTCAAGGCCCGGCTCATCCTTGGGAATCTCCGGCAGACCTTTTCGGTAAATCTCACTGGCTTCAATCAGAAAGATAATGGTTTCGACCGCCTCAATTTGTGCGAAGAACAGCCGTTGCATTCGGTCTTCGCTGCGCCACAGCTCCAACAATTCCTTGGTGACACTCGACGCGCCGTCATAGGCAAGACCGGCGCTGTAACTGCCGTTACGCCAGTTTTCAAGCCGTATACGGATTTCGTTAACAATGCTGAGATCAACCTGTTCGCCTTTCTCGGCCTCGAACATATCCAGAGTCGATTTACTCTTTCGGCCGCGCCCGGCATGCTCCGGCACACGGTAGAAGTAGCTGGCCCGGCGGCGCCCAGATGCTTTAATCGGCGGCTTTCCCCGTTCGATTTGCCAATGGAACTTCGGCTCAACAAAAGGCGAATTGATGATCGGCGATTCCACCTCAGCCGGCGTGACGGGGGGCAGCTCCTGCTTGGCTGTAGCCATCAGTTCGCCCCCTCAGCGCTTTTGACGACCATCAGTTCGTTGCCCCGATCGTCAATGACCTTGACCGCGATGCGCCGCTTGTCGCCCAGCACAAAAGGCTCGCTGACTGTTCCAGCCAGATGCTCCCAAACGCTGTCGTTGAACTCGCCTTTCAGCGATTTTTGCAGGTTGTCCCAAGCCCCGGTTTTCGGAAAGAACACTTGCGAGGCGCAGAACACCATGCCGTTGTAATCGGTGTCCAGCATCCAGCACGGCAGGTTCTCGGCTTCGATGGAATCCGTTTCCATTGTGTCGGGCCGGAAAATGTCGAGGCCCTTGACCTCGACTTGATGAAGCGGGGTTCCGTCCGGCTTTTTACCGTCAGGTTTCAGCGCTACATCCGGCAGGCCGGTAATCGAGAAAATCTCGCTGGATTTACTGGTTTTCAGCAGGTCGGACATCACCACGTCCGGTGTCATGGCGATATAGGTCGTCGGGATTTTCAGCTTTTCCAGCATCTCGCGGGCTTTCGCCTGAATGGCGAAGCCAAATAGGAAAAGCTGCTGGAAGCCCTGTTGCATGGCTTCCATGGAGGCGTTGAACACATACTCGGAACCGATAGCGCCATCCTCCGGCCCGAAGACAATGGCAATGCGTTTTTCAGAGCCATTTTTCGCCGTCGCCTCGGCATGAAGGTATTCCCGATCCGCCAAGGGGCGGACAGTTTCTAGTTCGAGGCTTACATTACCAGGTAGCCGCAGAGTCTTGCTTTGGCGCAGCACCTCAATCATCCGGTCGAGATAAGCGCGGGGGCTGGCGTAGCCTTTTGGGGCCTCGGCAACTTGATTGTCTTCCTCCGCCAGAGTCAGCGCCGCTTGGATGGTAGCTTCGACCGTGAATGGCCCGCAGACACGGGTGATCTTGTTCTCTACTTCTGGGCGATCAACCAGTGTTACCATTTCCGGCTCTTCGTTGTTGGCAATTGAGCCGAGAGTGATTCTCGGCACTAATCCGCCGATTTCTTCTCCTTTGCGGTTTTGCTTGCGTTCATAGACAAAGCCGCCAGCCGGGCCTTGGACGGGATTTTTGAGGCGATACCAGGGAAAAGTGGCTGTGAGTAGCCGTTGCCGTGCCAATGCTAAGGGAACACGTGACGTGTCGCAGGTAATCCAGCGACGGCCCCATTGTTCGGCGACATAGGCCGTTGTCCCTGAGCCACAGGTAATATCCATGACCAGATCGCTGGGGTCAGTGGTCATTAGAAGGCAGCGCTGAATTACCTTCTGCGCAGTTTGGACTGCATAGAGCTTTTGCGCTACGAACGTGCTTTCAATTGTGTCGTCCCACAAATTAGTTATGGCGACACCGGGAAAATCGTCGATATATCTTTTGTAAGCTAGAGTGTTTCCAATACCTACTAAGCGATTTGCCTGGGCAAGTGCAGGTAGCTTCTTTGTTCCAGGTTTCCAATGTGTACCCTTCGATGGTGAATATACTTTTCCTTGGTATTCAAATGCTGCTGATCCTTCCTCGGACCATCCCTGCGAAGTTAGGTTGGATGTGCGGAATCTTTTTCCTTCTGGTATAGGCAGCTCGCCACGAAGTTCCCGAGCGCTCAATCGTCTCCAAGTCCCATCGGCGAACTCGATGCAATTGTATGAGTTATCCGAAACCTCGGATCCTAAAGTAGCGTATAGCTGCACATATTTTGTTTTGTCCTTGTTTTTGCCAAACCACAATAAAAAATCGCAGACTCCAGCAATCAGAGAGCTAGCCTGACCACTAGTTTTCTTAAATGGGATAACACCGCACATGTTTCCTGCACCGAATACCTCATCCATCACCTCTCTGACGTGGTGCAAGTTCTCATCGGAAATCTGCACGAAGATGGAGCCGGACTCGTGGAGTAACTCCCGTGCCAGCAGCAGCCGGTCACGTAGATAAGTTAGGTAGGAATGTAGGCCAAGCTCCCATGTATCCCGATAAGCCTTGACCATTTCCGGCTCACGGATCATTTCATCATCCGCGCCGTGCTTCACGTCCCTCTTGCGCACGAAAGGTTGGAAATTTGAGCCAAACTTGACTCCATACGGGGGATCGAAATAAATCATCTGCACCTGCCCGCCTAGCCCCTCATATTCCAGCAGGGAGTTCATTACTTGCAGCGAGTCGCCGAGGACAAGGCGGTTCGTCCACGGGCCTTTGTGCTCGTAGGCATCCAGCTTGTCGGCGATGTCCAGTTCGGCATCCCCGAACAGATCAAGGTTCGTGCCGCTGGCTTTATGCGTTCTGAGGGTTTCCAAAATAGCTTGGGTGGAATGGCGCTCATGCACGAACAGCGGTAGCGTCGGCACTGAAATCTGTTGCCGTTCGGCCTTTCCTGCCCAGTTGAGAAAGGGCTTGGTGAGGCTCTTGAGCCGGGCCGCACATTGCGATAGCGATGAGAATTTCTCCTGTGTTCCCTCCCACAACTGCGGCTGCGCAAAGACATCGCTTTCCCCCTTTTCTGCCGCTTCGGCCACGAGGTTGAGCAGCCACTCGGCAAAAGGGCGCTCGGCGTTCTCATCCCAGCAGAGCTCCGGAGCGAGGCTGGAATCGTAGCGGTAGGTTTTCGGTGCTTTCTTATTCGGGAATTGTGCTTCGACCCCGACATCAGGTCGTTGGATGCTTTGTTGAGAATGTTGGTAGGCGGCAGAGCTAAGTTTTTCCCCATTACTCATTTACAGTTCCTGTAATTATTCTTCTTGGATTGGTAGGCCCCCTACTGAGGAGACTTACTGAAGATCCTGGTTACGCTTATTTCTTTATAGCTAATTCCAATTCCGTTGGAAGCCCTCCTATATTCTTCTGGCAAGTTTTTACATAGCGCCATGCCTCGGCTTCATTGGGTTTATTCTGGAAACTCCTCCGGCCATTTCCGGGCGCCGTGATAAACAGCCAGAATTTCGATGCAGTCCTGACGCACACGGTAAGGCAGAATGTAAGGGGAATCTCCCATGACAAGTTCCCGCGTCCCAGTGACTCGGCCCCGTCGGCCGAGTCCGGGATTATCTTGCAGAAGCGCAACGCGTTGCCGGATTTCATTCTGAAGCTTACGCGCTGCGTAGGGGTTATCTTGGGCGATATAAAGGTAAATGTCCCGCAAGTCTTGGCGGGCGGGGCCGGTCCAGACGATTTTCACGAACGGTCTTCGAACGCTCTGATTTTTTCTTCAATCAAGGCGTCCATTTCGGACATCACCTCCTCATGCGGGATCACATCGCCGCGATCGGCGGCGGCAATGCCGGCCTCAATCTTTTGGATCTGCCAAGCATGCAGCTCCAGATATTCCTGGATCGCCTGGTTCACCAGGTAATTGCGCGAGCGGTCGAGCTGTGCTGCGAGTTGGTCAAGGCGTTTAACGGTCTCGCCGTCAGTGCGGACGGTAAAGGCTTCGGTCGTCATAATTCACCCTCCCCTATCGGAATGGTTCAACGTGGTTCATAGGTAATCATTCCACGGGGACCACTCTAATTCAAGGGTAGACTCGTCCGCGTGTGAAGAGGGGCATTGGGCGACATTTTGGCGTGAAATACTGGTGGCAAGTGTCGGTTTCAGTTTATGTGCTGGCCAGGTAATCGCGAACCATTTGGATCAACAGCCAGCCGAGCATCAAGAACACCGTGACAAAGACCATCACGCGGAAGAACTCGATCACCCGGAGGATGCCGACGTACACGAGCATGACAGCGTGATACGGCAGAGAGAGGATCCGAAGGACCGCGCGAGCGCCGGTTAACGTCATCCGCCCCGCCCGCGCGAGCGGCGAGATCGCTGCGATCACATCGGTGCGCGTGGGCCAGACCAGGCGTGGACCCTTAAGCGGCGGCCGTGTACGGCGCGCCGTTCCCGACCGAAACGGGACAACGTTCGTCCTGTCCATGCCTGGCTTTTTCTCCATGGTTTACCTGTGTTCTATCGTCGGCGCTCGCGCGTGGGTTAAGTGATCTTTTAGATAGCTTGCCGTCGCTGCTGCCGCGGCACCTCCCACCGCGCCGGCTAAAAGACTGACCCCCACGAGGATGGCCACTTGCTCGCGGGCACTGCGTTGCATCGCTTTGGCCGCTTTGTAGACCGCAAAAGCGCTCGATTCCAGACGGTTAATTGGAACCTGTAGCGTTGTTGTGAGCACCGTCGCCGCCGCATCGCGTAGAGCTTGCGTAACAATTTTCTCCGTCGCGTTTTCGATGTGGGCCCTGACCGTGGCTTGCACGGCTTCGTCGCCCAGGCCGGCGATCGCCGTTTGGAGGGCCGTCGTCCGCTCGTTCAGATCCGCGACGATGGCCGGCAGGCTTTCGCGTAGGGCTTTGACTTCATCGTGCAGCTTGCCCACGTCGCCGAGCAATTCCGCAATTAACGCTTCTTGCGCCGTGCTGGCCATAGCGCGGCCTATTTCAGCAGCGTCTTAAAAACGGCGTCAAGCTCTTCCACGACACCCGCCGCCAGGCGCTTAATGCCAACCATTTGGGCGTAGTGAAGTTTCTCCTCGGGATCGGTGGCCGCTTTGATTTTCTCCTTGTAGTCGGTCGGATCGTTGAGAATGTCCGTGATGCCTTGTTCGGCATGCTTGATCTTGGCGTAAATATCGTTGGTGTGGATCACCGCATCACGCCGTAGGGTGAAATTCTTCGCTGCCGTGTGGTACTCGATCAGGCCGGCAAACACCCGCTCCGGATTCTCGTCGAGCTCGACCATATTGAACACGAGCCTAATCTTCTTGGCCGGAACGCCGATCTCGGCGAGAGCATCGATCGTGCTGATCGTGTCGCGTTGCTGCTTATTCTTGGGGACCGTCGGCACCACGAAATAATCGAAATCTTCGTGACTGCCTTTGTATTGCTTCATCAGTCCAACAAAGTCCTCGACGTTCGACGCGCCGATATCGACCACGGCATCCTCCATCAACAATAAAGCTTCCTGGAGCTCGCCGAACTGCCGGCCGCGGATCGTCTCGTCTTCAGTGCCATCAGAGTTGATCGATTCCACCGGGATTACGGGTGCGCCGTTCATGCGCGGGGCGAGTAAGTGACGGGCTACAGTTGACTTGCCGACATTGCCGCTAAAGTTGATCACCGCGATCTTCATTCCTTGTCATCCTTCTTGTTGATCCGCTTTAATAGCGGGTTCGTGGTTTCGGGCTTAATGAACTGATCGGCGAGTTTCTCCCGCCGCTGCTTTTTGTCCAATCCGGCCAGATCATCCGGCCGTGCTGGCTCGGTTTCACCGGGGCTTGGCTCG
The DNA here is from genome assembly GCF_017832375.1 of Methylocaldum sp. RMAD-M. Lineage (NCBI taxonomy): Bacteria > Pseudomonadati > Pseudomonadota > Gammaproteobacteria > Methylococcales > Methylococcaceae > Methylocaldum > Methylocaldum sp. RMAD-M. The sequence goes on from NZ_JAFIBZ010000034.1 coordinate 44,320, forward strand.
GGTGCCGCACTTCGCTGTTGCTTCGAGCGCTCACGCCTGATCCGGTACAGCGCCGTATCAAACGTTCGCAGATTCATCGTGAACCCATTTTTGTGCAGGGTTTCGAGAATCGCGCGACGGGACACGCCCGCCTTCAAGGCGGTCTCGATGTCGTCAAACACGTCCCGCAACCGGGCCGTTTCAGAGCGGTGCTGATCGCCCGCAGCCAACTTGCGAAGCTGATCGGCCAAGCTCTGCTTATCATCTGTTGAACTCACGTCATGATCCTATCGTATTCGTGACGTAGAAGAGTCTAACTCTGTTTAACCAATGATGTATATCTGTTGAATTACAGCTCACATTAAGCTGTAATGCGCGAGGGGAACCCCCTCGCGCACCCCAAAACCCTTGAAGACGGGGGCAAAATTGCCCCCGAAGTCCCCACACCGGACGCATCTGCTATGCAGATACCTAAGCTTATGAACGTGCTGCTGTTTTTCAGTATGCATAGGGGGTGAGCGCGTTATGCAAAGGGTGCGTAAATCCTTGAAAGCGTTGACGTAGAAGGACATATGAAAACGACCGGCAGAATTACCCTTTCGCTCGATAACAAGCTGATGGCCGATCTTCGGCGGAAAGCCGTCGAGCTCAACGTCAGTCTCTCGGCCGTGGCCGCTGGCTACATCGAGCGCGGTCTGTACGATGACCACGTTGCCCGATCCAGTGATCGCCTCGATGAGCTCACGGCGCTGTTACAACGGCAGCTTCAAAACGGCATGCCGGCTGGCGATCCTGTGACGCCTGACGAACAGCGGGCGTTTTTCCTCGAAGTCCTGTTGTATTTCAGAGCGCTCTTCAAAAATGATGTCGGGGTGCGCGGCGACATCGCCAACCAAGTCAAGAAGCTCTACGGGGATAATCGTGTAAAAGGGATCTAACCATGTGGAAGCGCAAACTCGAGTTATTCGCCGTTTGGCTTTTCTTGGCGCCGATCCTCGGCTTTTTTGTCTGGTGCAACCGGATCATCAACGACTTTCACTTGGTGAAACCCTACGGTCCGGTACTCAAGGCCACCCTACCGCAGGCGTTTACCGCACCGGGCATCACGCCGATTACGTACAGCAGTCTTACGATCAGCGCCGTCGGTGCGGCTTTCCTGCTGTGGTTGGTCTACCTCTTCGAGAATCCGCATCGAAAAGGCCGCTCACATGTCCGAGGCGCGAGCATTGCGGATAAATCGGTGCTCGTGCGAGCAGCGGATGCCAATACGTTCCGGAACAAGATGCTGTCTCTTCGCCGGCTGCAACAGTTTTCGACCGAGCCGGTGAACGTGCTCAGGCACTACATGACGCCGGTTCAGCAACTCACCATCGCCGGAGTCCCGATTCCTCCGGAATTGGAGCCGCTGCATTTCTTGATCGGTGGTACCACGGGCGCGGGTAAGTCGACGGCGATCAAAGAAGTCCTAGCCAGGGCATTGGACCGTGGAGACCGAGCCATCGTCGTCGACCCGAACGGCGAATACTTCTCTCTTTTTGGCCGGCGCAACGATGTGATCATGAACCCATTCGACCGGCGTTTTCCAGGTTGGAGCATCTTTAACGAGATCCGCGAAACGTACGATGCCGAACGATATGCGAGGTCCGTGATTCCTGACGCGCGGGGCGCAAACGATCAGGAATGGCATGGCTATGCTCAGTTCCTGTTCCAAGAGACGATCCTGAAACTTCGGGAGGATGGCCACAAAAGCACCGATACGCTGATTCATTATCTCTGTTCGCTGGAGATAGAAGCGCTGGGGGCGTATCTCGAAAACACACTGGCGATTGGGCTGTTCGACGAAGGGGCGAACAAGGCGCTCAGTTCAACCCGGTTCATTCTCACCAAGTATCTCAGCTCTCACAAACACCTACGCGACGGTGAGTTTTCGCTTCGCAATTGGCTGGAGCAGGATACCGGGAATCTCTACATTACCTGGCGCGAGAACATGGTCGATGCGTTAAGGCCGCTTATTTCGACCTGGTTCGACATTTTGGTGAGCTCGACGCTTTCGATGCCGATCCACGGCAAGCCAAGACCGTTGTGGTTCTGCTGTGACGAGCTAGCATCCATGGAGCGGCTAAGCAGCCTAGAAGATGGACTGACCAAAGGCCGCAAGCACGGTGCGCGATTCTTGTGCGGCGTCCAGTCCACAGCGCAGCTTGACGATATATACGGTAAAGAGAAGTCCCAAACGCTTCGAAGCTGTTTTCGAAGTAGCTATTTGATGAATATCCCGACGACCGATCCTGCGACGGCAGAAGAATTCTCCAAAGGTATCGGCGAGCGCGAATACATCCGAACTGAACGATCCAGAACGCATTCGAGTGACGGCATCAATCGGCAGGTGTCGCAGCGCCATGTCCGAGAGCGACTGGTTTTACCCAGCGATATTCACTCGTTGCCGAACTTGGCAGGCTATCTGTGTTTTGCGGGTGACTATCCAATCAGTCTTGTGACGCTGGAGCCCTACGCTTATCCCGTTCGGAATCAGGCATTTATGGAGACGTAACGATGCTTTCAATTGCCAACGTCAGCGCAGGCGGTCAAGCCGCCAGCTATTACGAAGAGAAGGATGACTATTACACCCGCGATTCAGAACACGCCGCCTTATCGTATTGGAGCGGCGCGGGCGCCGCGGCGTTGAATTTACGCGGCGAAGTCTCGCACGACCAGTTCCAAGCCGTGCTTAAGGGCGAGCTTCCGGATGGCTCGAAAATCGCGGCCAGAGAGGGCCAACGTCGAGGCGGATCGGATCTGACGTTTTCGGCACCGAAAAGCGTTTCACTTCAAGCGCTAGTTTCCGGTGACACCCGCGTGATCGATGCGCATGCCCAGGCGGTCCGGCGCACTCTGGGGTACGCCGAAACCATGGCCAAGGCCAGGAACGGCGAGACAACGGGGAATCTGATCATTGCCAGTTTTACCCATGCCTTGAGCCGGAATGTCGACCCCCAGCTTCACACGCACAATATCGTTATCAACGCGACACAGCGCTTCGATGGCGCATGGCGGGCGACTCAGAACAAATGGCTCTATGAGCTCAAAATGCAGCTCGGCGCGATGTACCGCTCAGAATTGGCCCGAGAGCTCCAGGGCCTCGGCTATGAGATCCGCCGTACGCACGGAGACGGCCGGTTCGAGTTGGCCGGCTATACCGACGCCCAGCTTAAGGCGTTTTCCACACGATCGGCTGATATCGAGCGAGCTCTCGCGGAGCGAGGACTCAACCGGGCGAATGCGAGCGCTGAGCTCAAAAAGACGGCAACCAAGGCGACGAGGGTGAAAAAGAAGGACGTAGACCGCAGCGTTCTTCGCGCGGTATGGCGGGAGAAAGCACGATCGTTAGGCGTGGCCATCGATACGCGGCCTAGAGCCGTCAACCGTGCGCCCGTAGAGGCTCCGGCGAGAGATGCCGTCGAGTTTGCCATTAACCATCTAGCCGAACGTGAGGCCGTCTTCGATATCCATGCACTGCGCCGCCATTCCTTGGAGCGGGCCGTCGGTCAAGCAACGCTGGGCGAAGTGAACGCCGCCATCGCGGAAGCCGTTTCTAATCGCCTGCTATTCCAGCGTGATCACGAATTCACGACGCACGAAGGACTATTCCGGGAGCAGGATATCCTTCGCATTAACGCCGTCGGGCGAAACGCATTTGCTCGCGGCATCGCTTCTCTGGAAGCTGTAGAAGCGCACTTATCGAACACCCGACTGAACGATGGGCAGAAAGCCGCTGTGCGCCTCATAGCGACGACTAGAGACCGAGTCGTTGGCATTCAGGGCAGGGCGGGCACTGGCAAAACGACGATGCTCGCTGAATTGAAATCGGTGGCCGAAAGATCCGGATTCAAGGTCATGGGGTTAGGTCCAAGCGGCAGGGCTGCCAATGAGCTTCGAGACGTCGGTATCGAGAGCATGACCATCGCGAAATTTCTCGCAACAAAAGATCGAGGCGTCAACGCGAGTACGCTTGTACTGCTCGATGAATCATCCATGGTCTCGGCGCGGGATATGCGCTACGTGCTCAAAGAGATCGAATCTACCGGCGCCCGTGTTGCGCTGATCGGTGACGAACGGCAGTTGAAAGCCGTTGAGGCGGGTAGGCCGTTTCAGCAGCTTAAGGAAGTCGGCATGCGGTTCGTCGAGATGTCGGAAATCCAACGGCAGAAAAATACGCTCTATCGCGATGCCGTTACGCTAACGGCCGAGGGCAACGTCCACGATGCTCTAAAGAAAATTGCCGGCAATATCCGCGAAGTGAAGGACGATCATGCCCGATACCGCGACATAGCGGCCGGCTATGCGGCGCTGAGTCCCGAAGAACGCAAGTCGACGATGATCGTTTCAGGAACCAATGACGCCCGCCAATGGATCAACGATTACGTCCGAGCCGAGCTGGACTTAGATGGCCAAGAGTTTCGAGCTTTACGGCGCGTCGATTTGACCACGGCGCAAGCGGCGCAGGCGGATCATTACCGAGTCGGACAGGTCGTCGAGGCCGATCGCAAGTATCCGGGCATCAAGAAAGGCGAGCGGTTCACCGTTGCCAGTATCAACACGGCAGACAATACTGTCGAGCTTCATCGAGCCGATGGCAGCGTCGTTTCTTGGAATCCCTGGAGGCAATCGCAGTTTTCGGCCTACCGTGAAGAATCTATGCGCTTGGCTGTAGGCGATAAGATCCAATTCACGAAAGGAACCACTGGCTACGCTAACCGCGATTACGGCGAGATCGTAGGCATAGACCGCAACTCCATCGCTGTGCGGCTCCAGAACGGGCGCACGGTGACGATAGACGCTTCTCGGGCGCTCCATATTGATTACGGGTACGCTTCGACGATCCATTCAGCCCAGGGCGCTACAGTCGATAGAGTGATCGCGGACCTGAATACGAAGACTTTGACGACGAACGACAGTTCTTTCTATGTCGCTCTATCCCGTGGCCGGCGAGCGCTCCGGATCTACACCAACAATGCCGCAGCTTTGCCGGATGCCATTGGGAGACGGTCGCAAAAGCGGGCAGCGCTTGAGCTTACGGAGAAGCACCCGAAACAGGCAGAACGCGTGCGTTGATAGGGTAGAACAAGCAGTCGTGTTACCAGCCGCCATTTCGATTACAGCGAATTCGGCCAAAGCCGACGATTGCGGATTTGTGATTTCGACTCTGCGTGGATGTCGGCTTTTGATTTCGCCTGCATGGCGCTTGGTGCCCTCAAGAGCCAGTCGACCTAGGTTTTCAAAGAGCCAGTAATCTAGGGAAAGCTGACGCTCACGCGGTGGATTGCCCAGTATTGCCGAATACGCCCTTTTGTACTTGTATGCACAAGATGGCCGCGGTTATGGCTAGCGCCCAACGTCCACCCATCTCGTTAAAGATCATCCACGTCAACGTCAGGGGTTCATTGCGCACCACATGGGCCTGTTGCGCCATGTCCTGAAGCTGGATTTCCAGCGTTCCAAGCAATACAAAAGGGCCGGTGAGGCCGACGACGAATATCGATGTCGGCACGCCCAATACCAGCAACACCGCGCGTTCGACCCAGCGCCGCGTGGGCCAGGCCATCAGAAGGGACCCTTCGATGACCACCGGAACCAGGGTATGCATCAGATGGGTTCCGGTCGTTACTGCCAGGCCCGCGGGAATCTGCTGGCCGCCGCCCAAGGGCAACGGCTGCAACAGCCAGGCCTCGAGCTGGATGAGGACATCGTGATTATCCGCGACCAGTTTGAGCGACGGCGCGTATTCGGGGGCAACCGACAGGAGGACGAACCGGAACAGCGGCAGCATCAGTTCCGCCAAGGGTGCGCTGAGGTAGATTCCCAAGGCCGACAATCCGAGCCAGGCCGCCACGGCTCTCGCGGAGAGCTTGAGCCAATCAGCGCGGTGCATCGGCGGAGCGCACGGAGCCCGCCGCCCACCCGGCGAAGAACAGGCAACCGATCACGATGATCAAGGTCGGCGCGAGATAGGTGTGGATCAGCTGAAACCAGTCGCGATGATGGGCGATGACGAAATAGAGCCCGCTGATCCGGATCAGGTTGAGGCCATACATCAATAAAACGCCCAAGCCGATCCCGATCCATTTGCGCGTGATCGTCGAAGGGAAAGCCAAAATGGCCGAGATCACCAGAAACAACGCGCCCGCGCCATCGCAACCTCGGACGATTTCCAGGTCGGCCTGTGGCGACACCAGCCGATTCTGAACCGCCGACACCCTTTCCAGGGGCGCGAGCAGATTGATCAGGTCCGCGCAAAGCGTACCCAACCCCCGGTGATACAACTCTCTGAACACGTCATCGGGTATCTGGAAATAGGCGTAGTGGAATGCCCCATACCATCCGAGGAAGAGCAGCAGTTGGAACCACCCGGGCGTAGACATGGAAGATTCGTGAGACCGATGAGCTGACATGTGAAGACTCTACGACAGGAATAGATTGAGAGTGAGAGACCGAATCCCAACTCACGTGTCTGAATTTTTCAATCAATCCCCGTTATTCCGTTTTGCGCGAATCTTTCTCGACAAGAACACTTCTGTATACGATACCAACTCAGGCAGCCTTGCGTTTTTGTCGAACTCTTTCTCCCCAGCGGCACTTAAAAAGGCAATAAGCTTTTCAATCAGTTCTTCCGATCTGTTTTCACCTTTCGCCTCTTCAATATTGACTGATAAGGTATTGAACTTCCAGAAACAAAAATACGTTCTTTGCTTTTCAATAATGGTTATATTTAATAAATAACCGTCTGAATCGTAAGCAGTATATTCCCCTTTCTTTACGTCTATCGGCTCAATGTAGGAGCAGGCATCCTCTAACGATGAGAAGATGTTGATATCCCTTCCCTCACAAATGATGATAGGAAGCTTCATTAAAATCTACTCCAGAAACTTGTATCCGTGCTCTTGGATTCCCACGGTCTATGTCTGCCAATACCTTGGCCTGGTAATGTTTGGCCGCTTTGATCAACACCTCTGCGATGGTAATGTGGCAATTCGCCATATCGATTTCCTGTTCGATTTCCCCAAGGAGCCAAACGGAAATTTCGTCCGATACTTAGTTCCCCGCCCGTGCGGAAGCCTATTGTATGGATAGCAACCCCGGAAATCGCTCCGGTCGCATAGGCGCTAGAGGAAAAATCAACAACGCTATTTGTGTCCATTACCTCTCGTATGATGTATGTGCCTCCGAAAGACAGCACATCGCCAAAGCCAGCCGCAAAATCTACGAGATCTTGCGGAAGGCTCGGCAAATAAAAGCTTTCCGCCCCCAACCCACTCGGATCGACCGCCATAATCGGATTCCCCCCGACATAGGCATACAGGTTCAAGCCCCCATCAAAACCGATGGGGTCTTCCGAGATGAACCGGCCGATGTGGGCATCGTAATACTGCGCCCGCATGTAGTACAGGTTCTGGCCCTCGGCCATCACCCCGACTTGGCCCGCGTACTGGAACGGCTGTTGAACCGTTTCGGTCGTCGCCATCAGCCGGCCGTAGGGGTCGTAGGCGTAGGTGTTGAGGGTCTCTTGGCTGGCGTCGGTCAAGGCTACCGTGTGCCCGGTGCCGTCGAAGTGGTAAACGTAAAGGGCGTTGGTTTGGGCCTCGACCAAAGCAGCGGAATACGCGGGTACGCTATTCCGCCCTACGAGCCGGAGCGATTCTCCGTCAAGCTTTGCTAATGGCTACTAAAACGACTTCACCATCTAATGTTTTATTTTCTGCAACAACATACTCGCCGGGAGGAAACTCCCATTGTTCATCTTCTGGGTCAAAAATTTCAGCACCGCCTAAAACATAAATATTAGATTCCACTTGAGAAGCTGGAACAGGACGGTAAACCTCCACTCCTTCACCTAATAAACGAACATATACAGTACTCATAATTTAGTATTTGAATCCTGGCCCGCCAACATGAATAACTTCCTTTGTTACGTTATCAATCACTACTGACTGTCCGGTTTCAGGATGAACATAGCGCGTTGCCTGATTGCCTTTGTTGACGAGGTTTTCAGCTGGGAATGACTGTCCTTTATTTATGGCTTCAGTAATTTGATCCGGAGTCCATCCGCGTTTTTCAAGCTGGCTCGCCCATTTTGCCTCTGACTTAAATGCACCAAGAGTCCATTCGGTGGCTCTTGCAGCAACCGCTTCGACTAAAGTGCCAACCTTGCTAATCGGTGCTGCAAAGCCTATAGCAATATCAAAAGCATCTTTTTGAAATTGAACGATTTGAGCTTGCGATAGGCGCGCTCCTTCAGTGGGACTGAGTCCGCTCGGATCCACCGCCATAATCGGATTCCCCCCGACATAGGCATACAGGTTCAGTCCGCCGTCGAAGCCGATGGGGTCTTCGGAGATGAACCGGCCGACCGTCGCATCGTAATACCGCGCCCGCATGTAGTACAGGTTGTCGCCCTCGGCCATGATGCCGACCTGGCCGGCGTACTGGAACGGCTGAGGAACCGTTTCGGTCTGCGCCATCAAGCGGCCATAAGGATCGTAGGCATAGGTGTTGACCGTCTGTTGGCTGGCGTTGGTCAGCGCCACCGTGTGGCCGGTGCCGTCGAAGTGGTAGACGTAGAGGGCGTTGGTTTGGGCGTCGACCAGCGCGGCGAGCCCCAGGCCGTGGATGTAGTACCGTTTGATGGTGTTGCTTTGGTCGGCTTCGGCGAGGAGGTTGCCCGCGGCGTCGTAGACGTATTTCGTGACGGTGCCGTTGCGCGTCGCCCGGATCCGGTTGCCGACCCCGTCGTAGGTGTAGCTCGTGGTGCCCCGGCCGACCAGGCGGTGGGCGGGGTCGAAGCTGAAGGTGGCGGCGCCGTTGCTGGTGAGCTGGCCCTCGAAGTCGTAGCTGTAGGGTGTGCTAGCGCCGTCGAGCTGGGTGCCGGTCAGCCGGTTCTTCGGCGGGTTGTAGCTGTAGGTCCGGGTGAGATTGATGAGCTGTTCCGGGAGCCTGGGTTCGGTCACCAGGGCCTTCGTGCGGTTGCCGTTGGCGTCGAGGG